>JAODLU010000012.1 GCA_025464125.1 Microbacteriaceae bacterium
CCAGCCGGGGCTTGAGATCGTGCTTTCCGCGCCGCACGCCGGCCGCTCTCAGGCCGACGGCGATGCCATGCAGCAGCTGCTCACTAAGGGTTCGCTGCCGATGCTCGTCTTAGAAACCGATGACCTGGATGCTGCATACGACCGCGTGCTCGCAACGGGTGCCGAGGTGCTGCAGGAGCCGATCGACCAGGCATGGGGACCACGGGATTGCGCATTCCGCGACCCGTCAGGCAACACTGTGCGCATTTCGCAGGTCGCCTCCCACTAACGTCTGTCATGGCGCACTCACTGCGCCGCGCGAACCATCGCCAGGCCGAGCAGGGATCACAACATGCAGGATTTGTTCACGACGATCGGTTCGTTCTTCGGAAGCATCGGATTCAGCACTGCATTCCTGATCGGATTCGTGGTCTGGATCCTCGTCAACATCTTCATCATCGGCGGTTGGACCGGCTTCACCATCCTGCCGTCGAACGGGTTTCGGTTCGCCAGGTTCAGGCAGAGCTGGGTGGCGAAGGCTCTCGCCATCGCCGCACTGGCCGGTGCCACCAAAGTGGTGCTGCAGTTCGCATCAGCGCCACTTGTGCTCGTGCCAGGCATCATCACATTCAGGTTCGACAACCTGTTCGCTGTCGCCTTCGGGCTGATCGGCGGGCCAGCGGCGGTCTGGGGGCTGATGATCGGCAACGTGATAGGTGACACGTTCGCCGGCACTCTCAACCTCGGCAGCATCGGCGGGGCCCTGGCCAACTTCTTCGGCAACTTTCTGATCTTCGTGATGGTGCGCGACCCGAGGATGCGAAAGGGCATCAGTTACGTGCAGTTCTACCTGTACGTGATCGTGTCGACTGTGTTCATCGCGGTGTACCTCGGCGTCTGGTTCGAGATAGTCAAGCTTGCACCGACCGAGGTGATCTGGACGGCGATCGTGCCATCCATCCTCATCGGGGTGCCACCGAGCATCGTGCTTGCTCCCATTTTGATCAAGCTGCTCTACCCATTGATGGAGCGGTGGGGCCTCACCGCTCCAGACATCGGGTTTCGCTGGCTGAGCGGACCGAGGCTGGTCGATTTCAGCAACGATCCGAAGCCAGCCAAGGCCACGAGGGCAAAGGTCGCACCGAACGACGAGGGCACTCTGTAAAGATCGTGCAATGAGTTCCCGCGAGCATGACGCCGACCCTGTCGTGCTGCGGGATGCGATGTTCAGGTACCGCAGCGCCGAGTTGCCTGCCCTGCAGCACATCGACCTCGTCATTCCCTGGGGGCAGCTGACCGCGATTCTCGGGCCGACCAACGCTGGCAAGACCACCCTCTGCCTCATGCTCGCCGGTCTCGTGCCACACCAGCTGCCAGGGGAATTCAGCGGTTCGGTAGTTGTCGCAGGAGAGGATTCGGCGGAGCTCGGACAGGAGAAAATCGCCCAGTTGACGCGACACGTCGGCAGCGTCTTCCAGAACCCGGAGAGCCAACTCTTCGGCCTGACCGTCGAAGAGGATGTCGCCTTCGGCCAGGAGAACCTCATGGTCGCCGCAGCGCAGATCCGCTCGACCACAGCCGAGGTGCTCGCGGTCGTCGGGCTGGGCGGTTTCGAGAAGCGCTCTCCCTATCGGCTTTCTGGCGGCCAGAAGCAGCGGGTGGCCATTGCTGCTGCGCTCGCGCTGCACCCCCAGGTACTGGCCCTCGACGAGCCCATCTCAGAACTCGACCCGATCGGCAAGGCTGAGGTGCTCGAGGTGGTGCGCGCGCTCAAAGATGAGGGGTCGGCAACCATTGTGGTGGCCGACCACGACGCGGAATGGGTGCTCGAAATCGCCGACCGCGTGGTGATTCTCGCGGCTGGCAGCATCGTCGCATCCGGCACGCCAGCCGAGGTCTTCGCCGATCCTGACGCGATCCTGGCTCACGGCCTCCACCTTCCGGATGCCCTGGCACTCACGCATTACCTCACTCGCGCGGGCGCACTCCCCGCCGCAAGCACGACCGAGGCGTCGGCCACCCATGCGCTGCAGTCGGCACTTCGCGACGGACGGCTGGTCGCCGGCTCCCCTCCCGCCGCCCGGGCTGCCCGTGCCACCCATTCCGGCGCACCCGCAATAGAGGTGCGGGGCCTCAGCTTCGGCTACCCGGGGTCAGCGCAGGTGCTGCATGAACTCGACCTCGTCATCCCGGCCAATGACTACATCGCGCTGGTCGGCCACAACGGTTCTGGCAAGACCACGCTGGCCAAGCATTTCAACGGCATCCTGGCGCCGAGCTCCGGCACGGTGCTGCTGAACGGAGCGCTGCTGAAGGGCACCGCGGCGGGCGTCGGCCTTTCAGCTGCGGCCCGCACTGTCGGCTACGTCTACCAGAACCCCGATCACCAGATCTTCGCGCGCACGGTATTCGACGAGGTCGCTTTCGGTCCGCGCAATCTCGGCGTCTCGGGCGACGAGCTCAGCCGGGTCGTCACCGACGCGCTGGAGTTCGTCGGACTGGCCGGCGACGAGAAGAAGGAGCCGTTCTTTCTCGGCCTCGGGCAGCGGCAGCGACTGGCCGTCGCCTCTGTGCTGGCGATGCAGCCAGCAGTGCTGGTGGTCGACGAGCCGGACACAGGGCAGGATGCAGCGGGAGCCGCCGAGATGATGCACCTGGTCGACAGGCTGCACGATGCCGGCCGCACCATTGTGATGATCACCCACTCCATGGAACTGGTGGCCCGTCACGCGCACAGGGTGGTCGCCATGGCCGACGGTCGAATCGTCGCAGACTCGCCAACGCGCGAGTTCTTCGCCTCGGCGGAGACGCTCGCGGGGCTGTCGCTTCGGGCACCTCAGGTGACGAGAATCTGCGCGGCGCTCGGCAGTGCATCCCCGATCCTGACCGTCGAGGAAGCCATCGACTGGCTCATACCAGGCAGGCAGGGCACCTGATGCCCCTGATCGCCACCTTCTACCTTGACCGGCGATCACCGGTTCACCGTGCTCACCCGCGCATCAAGCTCGTCGCCTCGCTCGTGGCGTTCGTCGCGATCATCTGCTTCAATGACCCGCGCTACCAGCTGGCGATCTTCGTTGCCATCCTGCTGCTCGGGGCCCTCGCGAGGCTCACGCCGTTCGAGCTTCTGGGCCGGGTGCGCCCGGTGCTCGTGATCGCCGTGATCATCGCGGCGGCATGGGCACTCTTCGGTCCGGCGGGCACCCCCGTCTGGCAGTTCTGGATCTTCCATGTGACAGGCACGAGCATCCTGTACGGCATCGCAGCGGGCATCCGTGTGGTCTCGCTGGCCCTCACCTTCTTCTTCGTGCTGGAAACCACAGAGCAGGCAGACGTGCTCTACGGGCTCGTGTCGCTTGGCATGCCGTACCCGTTCGCGTTCATCATCGCGTCCATCTTCAGGTTCGCCCCGACCATCTCCGGCGAGGGCGAGACCATCAGGGAGGCGCAGCGCGCACGAGGCATGGACTTCAGCAGCGGATCGATTTTCACGCGCATCCAGAAGTCGATGTCGTTCGTCATACCCCTGCTCGTGCGTGTGCTGAAGACCACTGTCGACCTGAGCCTCGCCATCGCGTCGAAGGCCTACGGCGCCTACCCGAAACGCACCTCGTTCAGGCAGCGTGCGATGACCTCCGGCGAGCGGATGCTCATGGTGCTGTTGCCCGCGATAGCCGCAGCCTGCATTCTCGCGCGTGTACTCGGGTACGGCGCACTGGTGCCCGGCACCCTGTAATCCAGGGCGAGCGGTTAATGCGGCCGGGCGACTACTTGAGCTTGTCGACGCCCGCCTTTGCGAGCGCGTTGACGGGCGTCGTTGCGACTGGGCCGGTGACCCTCAGCACGATCGAACCGGTGCGCCAGTAGACATCGTTGGTGGTCGCACCAGCACGCGTGAACGAATACGCAGTCGCATCTGCGATGCCGGGGTCGGTGCTTGCGATTCCGAGTTCCGGGTTGCTGGCGCAGGCCGTGGCCACCGTGCTCGCGGCGCTCATGAGCGCAACCGCACCCTTCTCGTCGGTGAAGCTCAGCAGGTAGAGCGTGAGTTCTGCAGCGCTGGCGTCGACGTATGACTCGGAGGCAACTGTGCCCGGGTTCGGGTAGCCGATCGTGTAGACGGCTGCGGTGCATGCTGTGGCGTCTGGTGCTGCGGTCTGGTCGCTCTTCGGCACTACAGCTTCAGTCGGCTTTTGTCCAACCTTCCAGCCGGTGCCGAGTGCTGCGAGCCCCTCTGACGTGGTCGGCAGGAAGGCGACCAGGTTGCCAGCGGTGGGGGAGCCGCTCGGCGCGGGTGCCAAAGAGCCGGTCGGTGCGGGCGCCGATGAGCTGCAGCCGGCGAGCGCGGCCACAACGACGAGGGCTGCGCCGGCGACGAGGAATGTGGATTTTGCGTGAAGATGCACGCAGCCGATCATACGAGGGGTGAGATGTTCTTCCTGCGGTTCGCGTAGCTGAGCATGAAGGCCAGCAGCGCGAGCACGGTGAGAGCAGCACCGAAGAGCGGGATCATCGGCGGACCAGCGATGGCAAGAGCTGCAGCACCGATCGGCGGTGCGATGCCGATGCCGACGTACATGACAGTGGTGTACCAGGAGAGCACCATGGTGGCTCGCCCCTGGTCGAGCTGCACCAGCCTGTGCTGGAGCGGGGGGATGGCCGCCGTCTGTGCGATTCCCCAGATCGCGAACAGGATGGCCGTGGCCAGGAAGTTGGACGTCAACAGGTACATGCCGATGAGAGCCAGTGCGTGCACCGCCAGCGCGGTCGTGGCAGTCGGCCGGTTGCCGAGGCGATCGGTGAGCACCCCCGCTGCGAGGCTGCCGACAACGCCTCCTACGCCGAAGACCAGCAGCAGCACTGCGAGCAGCTGGCCCTTGCCACCGGTGGCCGGCGCCGTGAACGCGGAGCTGAAGATGTAGACGAGGTTGAACGCTGCAACGAGAGTCAGCACACCGATGAGCACGGTCAGCACGCGCGCGTTCTTGAGCGAGGCGAGACGCTGGCCGAGACTCGTCGGGGGTCCGAGCGGTATTCGGCGCACGAATATGGCATTGGCCGCAGCGAGCAGCACCGCGAGAGCTACAACACCGAAGAGGGGAATCTCCCACCCGACGCTCGCCCCGACGGCGGTGCCGATGGGAGAGCCGATCGCAGGAGCCAGTGTGAAACCTGTTGCCACGATGGCGATGGCGCGACCACGTCGCTCAGGCGGCGCGATAGCGGCAGCCGCGGCCGTGGCGGCCGGCAGCATTGCGGCACCACCGAACGCTGAGATGAACCTGCCGAGTGCGAAGATCACGAGGTCGTGCGAGAGCGCTGCGACGAGGGTGCCGGCTCCGAGCACGAGCATGCCGCCACAGATCAGCATCCATCGCGGAACCCTGGGCAGGAAAGCTGCGATGAGCGGAGCACCGATCGCGACGACTAGCGCATAAATGGAGATGGTGAAGCTCACCGAGGTCGGAGAGGTGTCGAGCGAGTCAGCGATGTGCGGCAGCAGGCCCGCGATGACGACGGCGTTCGTGCCGGAGAGGAAAAGCCCACCTGCGAGTAACAGGACGCGACCATAGAGGGCACGGCCCTCGTAGAATGGTTCGACCGACGTCATACGATCGACGATAGCAGCACGAACGGGAGGGGATGCGCGTGGGTCAGAAGGACCTCCCGATCCCCGACGCCGACGACATTCGCCTGGCCGGAATCCTGCGTGCGCTCTCTGATCCCGGTCGCCTTCGCATGCTGATGGTGCTGGCCGACGGCCTCTACCATCCGTGCAAGCCAGAGGCATTCGGCCTGGACCTGCAGAAGTCCACACTCTCGCATCACCTGAAGACCATGCGCGAGGCAGGGCTCACGATCACTCGCGTGCAGGGCCGCACCTACGACGTGGTGCTGCGGGTCGAAGAACTCGAGCACCGCTTCCCGGGGCTCATCGCGGCACTCACCTCAAACGCCGCTCGTGCAGACTTCGAAAACGACGACGTGAGCGCCATCATCAAATAGGGCCATCATCGTGTTATGCAAGATTTTTCAGGACGAACTGCTGTTGTTACCGGCGCCGCGAACGGCATAGGCCTTGAGATAGCGCGGGCGCTCGCCGCTGAAGGCGCGAACCTCGTGGTCGCTGACCTTCACGGGGATGCAGCCGAGAACGTGGCTGCTGAGCTGCGGGCGACCGGCATCAGGGCGATCGCTGTGCAGGTGGATGTCGCGAAACTCGACGATATGAAGCGACTGGCTGCACTGGCCAAAGCCGAGTTCGGCAACATCCATGTGCTCTGCAACAACGCGGGCATCGACGGGTACCGCGGCGGTGGCATCTGGCAGGCAGACGATGTCGACTGGGCGTGGGCCATGGGCGTCAACTTCGACGGAACGCTCAACGGGCTGCGCGTCTTCGTCGACGACATGCTGGCGCACGGCGAAGAGGCGCACATCGCCAACACCGTTTCGGAGTCCGGCCTCACCAAACAGTCATCGATGTACGGAATAACCAAGCACGCGTCGCTCGCCCTCACGGAGGTGCTCGACGAGCAGCTGAAGGCCAGGGGCTCCCGCATCGGCGTGACCGCACTCTGCCCTGGACCCGTTCGCACCCGCTTCTTCGAGTCGCCGCATCGGCCGGCCGAGTTGATGGACGAATCACCGGGCAGCGACCTGGATGTGGGACGTGCTCGGCGCGCAGAGTTGCAGGCACACATCCAGGGCAACGGGGTGACTCCGGCCGAGGTGGCGTCACGGCTTCTCGACGGCATTCGCGAGAACCGCCTCTACGTGCTCACCGACACGACCTCGCGGCAGGGCATCCTCGATCGCGCAGACGAAATGGTCAGGGGTTTCGCCGGGTAGAGGCGGGTAGATTTGTCAGAGTGAGCGAAACGACCACCCTGCAGCAGCAGTACACAGAACTCAAAGCCAGCGGGCTGTCCCTCGACCTGACCCGCGGCAAGCCATCGCCAGAGCAGCTCGACCTGTCGGCCGCCCTGCTCGAGTTGCCAGGGGCCGGCGATTTTCGTGACGCAGCAGGCACTGACCTGCGCAACTACGGCGGCACCGACGGGCTTCCAGAGCTGCGCGCCATCTTCGGCGAGCTGCTCGGCATTTCTGCGAGCCAGCTGCTTGCACTCAGCAACGCGAGCCTCACGATCATGCATGACGTGGTCGTACATGCCCTGCTGCACGGGGTGCCTGGCGGCACCGAGCACTGGCGGATCGTCGAAGGGATCACGTTCCTCTGCCCAGTGCCCGGCTACGACCGCCACTTCGCGATCTGCGAGGCCCTCGGCATTCGCATGGTTCCCGTGCCGTTCCTCGAGAACGGTCGCCTCGACCTCGTCGCGATTCGCGACCTCGTCGCGAGCGACGCGACCATTCGCGGCATGTGGTGTGTGCCGATGTACTCCAACCCCACCGGTCTCACATACACGCCTGAAGAGGTGGATGCCCTCGCCAGCATGCCTGCGGCCGCAGCCGACTTCCGGCTCTTCTGGGACAACGCGTATGCGGTGCACCACCTCAGCGACATCGAGCCACCGGTCATCGACGTGCTTGCGCTGGCGAAAGCTGCACACCACGAAGACCGCGTGTTCGTCTTCGCCTCAACCTCGAAGATCACGTTCCCCGGGGCTGGTGTCGCGTTCTTCGGATCATCCGCTGCGAACGTGGCATGGCTGAAAGAGCACAGCTTCTCGCAGACAATCGGTCCAGACAAGATCAACCAGCTGCGGCACGTGCGCCTGCTCAAAAGTGCCGACGGTGTGCGCAGCCACATGCTTGCTCATCGTCGGATCCTGGAGCCGCGGTTCACTGCGGTTGCCGAGATACTCGAACGCAGGCTCGGCAGTGCTGCCAGCTGGTCGCGACCGAGCGGCGGATACTTCATCAGCCTCGATGTTCCCCAGGGCACCGCGGCGCGCGCGATCGCGCTCGCCGGTGAAGCCGGGGTCGCGGTTACGCCGGCCGGGGCAACGTACCCCTATGGCGCAGACACCGCTGACACCAACATCCGCATCGCACCGACCTTCCCCTCGATCGCCGACCTCACCGCGGCAATCGAAGCGCTCTGCACGTGCGTGCTGCTCGCGATCGAAGAGAAGGCCAGCGCCGGCACGCTGTAGGTGAAGCCGATTTCGGGCGCCGGGAGTCGCGAAACTCCCGCAACGTCCCAGCAAATGCGGCAGTGCCGCTTTATGGTGACGGTGTGTGGCGTGCCGATAAAACCCAGGATGACTTCTTCGACGAGCAGTCGAACGACGCTGTGCCCGCGCATGTGCAGGTGACTGCGCCGCACACCCTCAGTCTCGGTGACCCCACTGTCACTCCTGGCAACATCGCCGACCCGACCTGGCACGACTGGCGCCAGCAGCTCGCGGTCGTCGGTGGCTCGTCGCCCATGCTCCACTTCGTAGACGAAGTCTCCACGCGCATCGAACTCGGTTCGACGCACCCCGGTGGCCTCGCACAGTTCATCACCGGCAAGACCACCCTGCTGTCGAGCCTCATCCGCGACGAGGTTGCACTGCGTGCCGCGAAGCTTGCGGCCGGTCGCATCGCCGCGAAAGGTCTCGACCTCGCGACCGCGCGCGGCATCGACTCGGTTCACCTCGGCATCGGTATCGCCGAGTGGCAGCACGACGGTGTCGAATACCGTGCGCCGGTGCTGCTGCGCCCGCTGGCCATCCGTCGCTTCGGCAACGATTTCGAGGTGCGTCTCAAGGGTGCTCCATACCTGAACCCGCAACTTGCCGGGGCGCTGCTCGAGCAGTTCAGCATCGACCTCGACGCGCAGGCTTTCGTCGCACTCGCCGAGCAGGACGGCTCGTTCAAACCGAACCCGGTCATCGACCGCCTGCGTGGGCTCACCTCGCACCTGCAGTGGTTCAGCGTGCAGCCGAGGCTCATCGTCTCGTCGTTCGCGGATGTCGCGCCGGCCATGCTCGCGGACGCCTCAGACTTCGATCATCCGATACTCGACGCACTCGCGGGCAACGCGTCGGCGAAATGGGCGGTCGGCGAGAGCTACGCGCCGGTGCAGCCGCAGCATCCTGATCTTCGCGCTCCCGAAACCGACACCCTGCTGCTCGACGCGGACTCCGAGCAGGAAGAGGTGATCGCCCAGATCGCCGCAGGCAACTCGGTGGTCGTCAAGACCCTGCCTGGCACCGGTGCGACCCAGACCATCGTCAACACGCTCGGCTGCCTCGTCGCGCAGAACAAGCGCGTTCTTGTCGTGAGCGCACGCAGGTCATCGCTGCTGGGGCTCGCCCAGCGCCTCGGCGACATCGGGCTTGCCGGCGCAGCAGTCTCTCCATCCACCCTTCGCAGGGATGTGATCCGCTCGATCGGACGCAACGAGACAGCGAAGACCCCGCAGGTCGGCGAGATCGACAGCGCCCTCGTGCGCCTGCGCAAAGTGCTCGTGGACTACCGCGGCGCGATCGACCAACGCGACCCGGCCCTCGGCGTCTCGGTGCTCGACTGCCTCACCGAACTCTCGCGCCTGGCCCTGCTGCCGAGCCCGCCTGCCACCACCGCTCGGCTCAGTCGCCAGTCGGTCGAGCGCATGGCCGACGATCGCAACTTCGCCGCAGAGGCAATGGTGCAGGCGGCCAGCCTCGGCGAATTCAAGTACGGACCGGGCGATTCGCCATGGTACGGCGTCAACTTCTCCACCAGCGAAGCGGCCACGCGCGCGCACGGAATCGCCCAGCAGCTCAGCCACACGGAGCTGCCGCGGCTGATCGAACGCGGCACCGCGCTCATCGCCAGCACCCGCATGCGCCCGTTCGAGACCATCTACGAACTCGGCGTGTACCTGCGGCTGCTCACCGACATCCGCGACACCCTCGACAAGTTTTTGCCTGTGGTCTTCGACCGCTCGCTCAGCGAACTGATCGCGGCGACATCCTCCCGCAGGGATGCGCCGGAGATGGCTGGCGCCAACCGTCGCAGGCTGAAGAAGCTCGCC
>JAODLU010000315.1 GCA_025464125.1 Microbacteriaceae bacterium
TGCTCGTTGACCATGCGCGGGCCGGTGCTCTCGACCTGCTCTGCAGCGGCAATGTCGCGTTCGATCTTCTTGATCACTTCGTAGTCGAGCCTCGAGGCGTCTTCGTAGCGACCCTCACGCATGGCGCGGTCGAGCTCGATGCGCGCATCGTTGAGGCGCATACGCAGGTCGCCGACGCCCTGGAGCGACGCCTTCTCTGCAGTCCAGCGGGAGTTCAGCTGGTCGAGCTCTGATTGCATGCCAGCCATCTCGCTGCGCAGCTTCTCGAGTCGTGCCTTCGACGCCGGGTCCTTCTCCTTCTTCAGCGCCAGCTCTTCAAGCGTCATGCGGTCGATCGAACGCTTCAGCTGGTCGATCTCGACCGGCGACGAATCGATCTCCATCTTCAGCCGGCTTGCAGCCTCGTCAACGAGGTCGATCGCCTTATCCGGCAGCTGGCGCCCGGTGATGTAACGGTTGCTCAGTGCAGCGGCTGCGACCAGTGCGGTATCGGCAATCGCCACCTTGTGGTGGGCCTCGTAGCGTTCCTTCAGCCCGCGAAGGATGGCGATCGTGTCTTCCACTGAGGGCTCCCCAACGAACACCTGCTGGAAGCGGCGCTCAAGTGCTGCATCCTTCTCGATGTACTGGCGATATTCGTCGAGCGTCGTCGCACCGATGAGCCGCAATTCACCGCGCGCGAGCATGGGCTTCAGCATGTTGGACGCTGCGACAGAACCTTCGCCACCGCCTGCACCCATCAGGGTGTGCAACTCGTCGATGAAGGTGATGACCTCGCCGTTCGAGTCGTTGATCTCCTTGAGCACGGCCTTCAAGCGCTCCTCGAACTCGCCCCGGTACTTGGCGCCGGCGACGAGAGCCGCCAGGTCGAGTGAGACGAGACGCTTGCCCTTGAGCGAGTCGGCCACGTCACCGGCGACGATGCGCTGGGCCAGGCCTTCGACGACCGCAGTCTTGCCGACGCCGGGTTCGCCAATGAGCACAGGGTTGTTCTTCGTGCGGCGGGTAAGCACCTGGCTGACGCGGCGAATCTCGGCGTCTCGCCCGATGACAGGGTCGAGCTTGCCGGTGCGCGCGACCGCAGTGAGATCGACGCCGTACTTTTCGAGGGCAGACTGCTGCTCCTCGTCGGAGCCGGGAGCGCCCTGCATGTTCGCCATGCCATTACCTTTCCATCAAATCGGGGCCGATTGGCCTTCTTGGGCTCTTTGGTTAGTACTTACCGCAGTGGCGCTTTGCGTGACGCGGTGACCGTGAACTTTGCATTGCGGGCCACCTCACGGGTGGGCCCGACGATTCGCTGCAGTGCCGGTCGGTAGGCGAGGTGAGAGTTGAAAACCGTCCAGAGCTCGCCGCCTGGCCGCAGCACGCGAGCCGCGTCGACAAACATCGACTCGGCGAGACCTGTGTGAACCGCACCGTCGAGGTGGAACGGCGGATTGAGCGCCACCAGGTCGGCACTCGCATCGGTCTGCGATTCGAGCCCGATGTCGCGCACGACCTCGACCCGATCGGCCAGCCCGTTGGCGGCCATGGTCGCCGCAGCCGATGCCACTGCGGCGGCAGAAAGGTCAGTTGCCACAACGCGGATGCCCGGCCGCCCCATGGCGAGCGAAGCCGCAACGATGCCCGAGCCGCAGCCGAAGTCGATGGCTGTTGCCGCATCCACCACTGCAGTCGGCAGCACGGAAAGCAGGAACCTGGTGCCGATGTCGAGCTTCGTGCCGGCGAAGACACCGCCCCGCGCCGCAACCCAGAGACCGACGTCGTCGAGCATTACGCGCCGTTCAACAACAGGGACACCGGCGATCGGTGCCCGAGCGGTCAGCAGCCGCGACTTCTGTCGTGCCAGCGAGACGTCGATGCGGGAGAAGTGCCGCGCGAGCACCTCGTTCATTCCGAGACTCATGTGCTTGATGCGACCGCCGGCGATCACGACCACCGACGGGTCAGCCGATGCGGCGATCAGCGCCGCCTGCTCCTCGAGCGCGTCGAGCGAAAGGGGCAGGCGCAGCAGTACCAGGGTGGCGCCGCTCACGAGCGAGGGCCCAAGCGCCAGCGAGCTGAAAGATGCCGAATCGCCAGCGTTTGCGGTTAGTGCCCGCTCGGCGAGCAGGGAATCCTGGTGCACCCGCACAGAGAGGGCGCCAGCGGCAAGAGCACCAAGCGCGAGGGCTCCGTACGAGTCACCGATGACGGCGACATCAGCGCCAGGCAGCAGGGGAGCCGCCTCGTCGAGGATCAGCGTGTCTGCTGCATCCCACGCCCGAAGTCCTGCTGCCTCGGTGTCTGGCCAGCGTCGCAGCGATTCGAGTAGCTCAGTCACGATTGAGTGGCCGCCAAACCACCACGGAGGTATTGCGCTTGGCACGTGTGCCAGAGCTCAGTGAGATGACTTCACCCTCGGTGCCGGCGGCGAACACGCGCCGGCCTGGCCGGTTGAGCAGTTCGTCGGCGAGCGCCCCTTCGAGTTCGCGCACCCGGGTGGCGAGCGAACTGACCTGGTTCTCGAGATCGAGGATGCGCCGGATGCCCTCCAGGTTCAGCCCCTCAGCGCTCAGTCGCGCGATCTCCCGCAGCTGCACAACGTCGCGCATCGAGTACCGGCGGGACTGGCCGGCCGTGCGCTGGGGCACGACAAGCTCGAGTCGGTCGTACTGGCGGAGGGTTTGCGGGTGCATGCCGGCGAGTTCCGCAGCGATCGCGATCGCGAAGATGGGGTCTGTCGGCTCCACGGCCTACGCTCCCCTGGCCTTGGCGAGCAGTTCTGCCCTCGGGTTCTCCTCTGGCAGCAGGGCCGCGAACTTCTCGAGCGACTCCCTGGCCTCGTCGCTCATGTGCGACGGCACTGCGACCTGGACTGTGGCAAGCAGGTCGCCCGAACCCTTGTCTGTGGCTACTCCCCGACCCTTGACCCTGAGTACGCGGCCCGACGGTGTGCCTGGAGCCACCTTCAGCTTCACCGGATCGCCGCCGAGGGTCGGCACCTCGATGGTCGCGCCGAGGGCTGCCTCAGAGAAGGTAACCGGCACATCGACGCGGAGGTTGAGGCCGTCACGCTCGAACACAGGATGCTTGCGCACCGTGACCGTCAGCGTGAGGTCGCCCGGCTGCCCGCCGTCACTGCTCGGCTCGCCTTTGCCGCGCAGGCGGATCTTTTGCCCGTCACTCACGCCGGCGGGGATTTTGACGCTCATCGGTTTGCCCTCGGCCGGCTGCAGCTTCACGGTGTCGCCGTGGATTGCCGTCACGAAGTCGAGGACTGTGGTTGCCGAGAGGTCGCGGCCTTTGGTCGGGCCGCCCTGGCCACGGAAGCCGCCCGATGACGAGCCGAAGCCGCCACCGCCGAACATGCCGCTGAAAATGTCTTCGAAGCCACCGCCGGACTGGCCGGTGTTGCGCTGGTTGCCCTGGCCGAACATGCCACCGAACACGTCCTCGAAGCCACCGCCCTGGCTGCCGTTGCCAGCGCCTGAGGTGAAGCGCGGTCGACCTGGGCCCATGGACCGCATCTGGTCGTACTCTTTGCGCTGCTCGGCGTCGGAGAGAACTGAGTTGGCTTCGCTGATCTCTTTGAACTTCGCTTCGGCGGCCGCATCCCCCTGGTTGGAATCCGGGTGGAATTTGCGGGCGAGCTTTCGGTAGGCCTTCTTCAGGTCTGCCTCTGAGACGTCTTTCGAGACGCCGAGCACTGCGTAGAAGTCCTTGTCGAACCAATCCTGGCTTGCCATGGCGCCCCCCTCCTCAAGTGTGTGCTGATGGGAGTCGAACTGGTCGAGACCTGACCGTCGCCATGACGGAGATCTCGACCAGCCCGATCCGCTGCTCTTCTATTCTGCGGGTCTTATTCTGCGGGAACTGCGACGGCCACCTTCGCCGGGCGCAGGAGGCGCTCGCCGAGAAGATAGCCGGGTGCCACAACGTCAGCCACAGTGTTGACCGTGATGCCGGGGGTTGGCAGCTGCACAAGTGCCTCGTGCAGGTTGGGGTCGAAGATGTCGCCCTTTGCCCCGACCTGCGTCAGCCCGAACTTCTCGAGCCCCGACCGCAGCTTCTGGGCGATGACTGCCATCGGCCCGTCGGCGAGGTCCCCGTGCGCTTCTGCAAGGGCCAGGTCGTCGAGCACCGGCAGGAGGGCCTTCACCACTTCGGCGATGTTCAGCTCGCGGGTCGCCTCCCGATCGCGCTCAACGCGCTTGCGGTAGTTGGCGAACTCCGCCTGCACTCGCTTCAGGTCACCCAGAATCTCGACCGCAGGGTCGACTTCAGCCTGCTTTGAGTTAGCTGCAGCGTCCCCGGCCAGGAAGGCGAGATCGTCGTCGGTGAACGACGTCTCGACATCCGGGCCTTCGGCTTCGACGAGGTCGTCAGCGGCTGAGGCAGCTTCGTCAGCCGCCTCCGCCCCGGGGTCTGCCGGTGTCTTGTCGTCGGTCATCGGCTACTTCTTGTCAGTCGAGTCGGCAGTCTCAGCTTCATCGTCGACGACCTCGGCGTCGACGATGTCTTCCTCGTCGGCCGGAGCCTCAGCGCCCTCTGCCCCAGGCTCGGCCGGTGCGGCCTGCTCCTGCGAGTAGATAGCTGCACCGAGCTTCTGCTGGCTCTCGGTGAGGGTGTCGAACGCTGCCTTCAGGGCAGCCTCGTCATCCCCGGCGAGTGCGCTCTTCAGGGCGTCGACATCTTTCTGCACGTCGGACTTGACGTCGTCTGGCAGCTTGTCTTCGTTGTCCTTGATGAGCTTGTCAGTCGAGTAGGCGAGCTGCTCCGCGGTGTTGCGGATCTCGGCGGTCTCACGACGCGCCTTGTCTTCTGCCGCGTGCTCTTCGGCCTCGTGCACCATGCGCTCGATGTCTTCCTTCGACAGCGATGAGCCGCCGGTGATGGTCATCGACTGCTCCTTGCCAGTGCCCTTGTCTTTAGCGGACACGTGCACGATGCCGTTGGCGTCGATGTCGAATGTGACCTCGACCTGCGGGATTCCGCGGGGCGCCGGCGCGATGCCGGTCAGTTCAAACGTGCCCAGGTTCTTG
>JAODLU010000317.1 GCA_025464125.1 Microbacteriaceae bacterium
GCGATCGTGCCGACTGTGGTTTCAGGACTGCGACTCGCGCTCGCACAGTCCTGGCTGTTCCTCGTAGCCGCTGAGCTCATCGCGTCGTCGCTGGGGCTCGGATTCCTGCTTAAGGATTCGCAGGACAACGGGCGCATAGACCGCATGTTCCTCGCGATCATCCTGCTGGCCATTCTCGGCAAACTGACCGACGCGCTGATCGGCCTGGTCGAGCGGTACCTCCTGCGACGCTGGACCTAGCCGCTATAGTCAGAGACGTAAGAGAACCACCAGGCATCCTTTAATTTCCGTCCAGTGAGGCGGGGAAGGAGGTCGGATTGCCCGCACGCACTGTGCTGCAGCAAGCTGACATCACCCGGGCGCTGACCCGTATCTCGCACGAGATCCTGGAATCCAATCGCGGGCCAGACGATCTCGTCATCCTGGGCATTCCCACCCGCGGAGTTCTTCTCGCCGAACGCATCGGATCGATGATTGCGGCGTTCTCCGGAACTAAAGTCCCCGTCGGTTCTCTCGACGTCACGCTCTACCGTGACGATCTCGGTCGCAATCCCACGAGAGCGCCAGCTCCAACCCAGGTGCCACCGGGCGGAGTGGATGGCCTGACAGTGGTGCTCGTTGACGATGTGCTCTACTCAGGTCGCACTATCAGGGCAGCACTCGACGCTCTCAGCGATATCGGCCGCCCGAAAATCGTGCGCCTGGCTGCACTCGTCGACAGGGGACACCGCGAACTGCCCATCCGGCCTGATTTCGTCGGCAAGAACCTGCCGACAGCGCAGAACGAGCGCATCAACGTGCACCTGTTCGAAACCGACGGCGACGAGTTCGTCACGATCGACTTCGTCGGCCAGGGGCTCACCGGCGATGGATTCGTCGGCGACGACGAGGCCGCGAAATGAGGCACCTTCTCAGCACGCGCGAGCTCGACCGCTCTGCGGCCGTCGCAATTCTCGATGTGGCGGAAGACATGGCGGATGTCGCCGACCGTGAGGTGCGCAAATTGCCGACCCTGCGCGGCAAAACGGTGGTCAACTTGTTCTTCGAGGATTCGACCCGCACCCGCATCTCCTTCGAGGCAGCCGCGAAGCGCCTCAGCGCCGATGTCATCAACTTCACCGCAAAGGGCTCCAGCGTGTCGAAAGGCGAGAGCCTGAAAGATACTGCCCAGACGCTGGCGGCAATGGGCGCCGACGCGGTGGTCATCCGGCATCCGTCGTCCGGGGCGCCGCTGGTGCTCGCCGAGTCCGGCTGGATCGACGCGGCCATCGTCAATGCGGGAGACGGAACCCACGAGCATCCAACCCAGGCGCTGCTCGACGCGTTCACCATTCGCCGGCGCCTGCATGGTGCCGCGTCCCGCGGGCGGGATCTCGGTGGTGTGACGGTGACGATCGTGGGCGACATCCTGCACTCCAGGGTCGCCAGGTCCAACGCGTGGCTGTTGACGGCACTCGGCGCATCGGTTCACGTGGTGGCTCCAGCCACACTGCTGCCGATCGGCATCGGCGAGTGGCCGGTGACCAGCGGGTACGACCTCGATGATGCACTCGCTGCCGGTCCCGACGTGGTGATGATGCTGCGCATCCAGAGTGAGCGGATGAAGGCTGCGTTCTTTCCCAATGCGCGGGAGTATTCGCGGCAGTGGGGTCTCGGTGACGAGCGGCTGGCCACCCTCGGCGCGGATAGCATTGTGATGCACCCAGGGCCGATGAATCGCGGCCTCGAGATTTCTGCTGGCGCAGCCGATTCCGCCCGGTCCACCGTGCTCGAACAGGTCGCCAACGGAGTTTCGGTGAGGATGGCAGTGCTGTACCTGCTTCTCAGCGGCACGCACCAGGCAGACACGAAGGAGAACGCGGCATGAGTTCGATTCTCGTGAGATCCGCCACGCTCGCGGACGGCAGCACGGGCGATATCCTCGTGCGCGATGGCGTCGTGACTGAGCTTGGCGGCACGCTTTCCGACGCGAAGGCCACAGTCATCGAAGCCGACGGGCTGCTCGCGCTGCCCGGCCTGGTAGACCTGCATACCCATCTCAGGGAACCGGGCTTCGAGCAGAGCGAGACTGTGCTCTCCGGTTCGCGGGCCGCTGCGATCGGAGGATTCACCGCCGTGCATGCCATGGCGAACACGTCGCCTGTTGCCGACACCGCTGGTGTAGTCGAACAGGTCATGTCGCTGGGCGACAGAGCAGGCTATGTCACCGTGCGGCCGATCGGGGCGGTCACCGTCGCGCTCGAAGGCCAGCAGCTCTCTGAGATCGGCGCCATGGCAAAATGCCGTGCCAGGGTGCGCGTGTTCTCTGATGACGGCAAGTGCGTGTCGGATGCCCTGCTGATGCGTCGCGCCCTGGAGTACGTGATGACGTTCGGCGGAGTTGTGGCCCAGCACGCCCAAGAGCCGAGGCTCACCGAGAATGCGCAGATGAACGAGGGCGGGTTGTCAGGCGAACTCGGGCTGGCTGGCTGGCCCGCGGTCGCTGAGGAGGCGATCATCGCGCGTGACGTGCTGCTCGCCGAACATGTCGGCGCACGACTTCACGTGTGTCACCTGTCTACAGCCGGTTCAGTCGATGTCATCCGCTGGGCGAAGGCACGGGGCATCAGGGTGACGGCGGAGGTCACCCCACATCACCTGTTGCTGACAGAACAGCTCGCCACCGGGTACGACGCGCGCTACAAGGTGAACCCGCCATTACGTCGCGACGAGGATGTGCTCGCAGTGCGCGCGGGGCTCGCCGACGGCACCATCGACATCGTTGCAACGGACCACGCGCCGCACACCGTCGAGTCGAAGGACTGCGAA
>JAODLU010000323.1 GCA_025464125.1 Microbacteriaceae bacterium
CTCGAGCCACTCCGGCAGTGCGAGCGCCGCCAGCGCGACGGGCCTCGGCTGGCCGGGGCTGTCGCGTTCGATGCCGGCCCCATCGACCGCGCTCAGTCCAACACCGCCAGGTTCGCCTGGAGAGCGCAGGGACGATGCACGGGGTCGAGCTGGTGCAACCGGGTTGATGGCCGTGGCCGGCGCGAGGTCGAAAACTCTCTCCGCAAGTTGGGCCAAGCTCCATTCAGGTTCGGAATCGAGCCACTCGAGGAGAGTGCGTGCTCCGTGCTGCCGGCTGAGAAGCAGTTTCGTGAGTTCTGCGAGCCCTTGCCGGTCAGCGTGCACCTGGAGGTCTGACGCGAGTTGCGCTGGCGTCAGGCTCGATCCCAGCTCATGGGAAGGGAAGGATCCGATGAGAGTCGCCGCGCCGAACGCAGCCAGCACCGGGGCACCACGATCGTCGAGCAGGGCAGAGCTGAGCCGCACCTGGCCGTGCGCTACGCCAACCCGGTGAAGTTCTGCGACCGCCATCACCAGGGGTGCCAGAGCCGTCACGGCTTCGCCGGGTTCGAGTCGGCCACGAGCGGCCACCAGTCGCGACAGGCCAGCAGGTTGCAGCCTCTGGAGGATGAGGCAGGTGCGCCCGTCGGCATCGGTCGCGAGGTCGTCAAGCCTGAGGAGATGTGGCGACGACGCCCTGGCGAGTGCCTCGACCTCATCACTGATGCTCGCGGATGGCACCCATGGCCTGAAGATCTTGATCGCGACTACGCGTTCGTCGAGAGAGC
The DNA here is from genome assembly GCA_025464125.1 of Microbacteriaceae bacterium. Lineage (GTDB taxonomy): Bacteria > Actinomycetota > Actinomycetes > Actinomycetales > Microbacteriaceae > Lacisediminihabitans. Next base: position 768 of record JAODLU010000323.1, read on the forward strand.
CGGCATGCCCGAGCCAGGTCTGCGCGCGCTCGCCTTCACCTAGCATGCGCACCAGCCTGTAGCCGCCCACGGTCTCCATGTGGCAATGCTCTGGCATCGCCGCCACCCGGATTCGCTGAGGCACCTGCCTGTGCATGAGCGCCGGCCGGCCGTGGCTGGAAGGAGCAGTTGCCGAGTTAGGCTTACTGAGTGGTCGACTACGTCGTCGCGGGGCTAAGCGCCAACTCCGTGCCGTACCTGCAAGCCTTAGAGCTGCAACGCGCAACCCATCGTGCCGTCGTCGTGGGTGAAGCCCCTGACACGGTCATCCTGCTGGAGCACCCGTCGGTATATACCGCTGGTAAGCGCACTGAGGATACGGAACGACCCCAGGACGGCACGCCCGTCATCGACGTGGACCGCGGGGGAAAGATCACCTGGCATGGGCCAGGGCAGCTTGTCGGCTACCCGATACTGCACCTGGCGGAGCCGATCGACGTGGTGGGCTACGTTCGCCGCCTCGAGGGCATGCTCATCGACGTGCTCACCGAGCTCGGCGTGCGTGCCGGCCGCGTCGAGGGTCGCTCGGGGGTATGGGTGAACGGCAACGACAAGATCGCGGCCATCGGCATCCGGGTCGCATCGGGTGTCACCATGCACGGCTTCGCACTCAACTGCAGTAACTCTTTCGAGGCGTACGACACCATCGTGGCCTGCGGCCTCGTCGACGCCGGCGTGACCTCTATTTCCCAGCAGCTCGGACGAACGGTCACACCGGAAGAGGTAGTTCCCATCGTGCAGAAACACTTCACCCAGGTCTTTGCGGCGGTAACAGCGTGAGCGCCGCCCCTGACGGACGCAGGATGCTTCGCCTCGAGGTGCGCAATGCTGAAACCCCGATCGAACGCAAACCGGAGTGGATCAAGACGAAGGCCAAAATGGGGCCGGAGTACCTGCAACTGCAGCAGCTGGTCAAGGGTGAGAACCTGCACACCGTGTGCCAGGAGGCGGGATGCCCCAACATCTTCGAGTGCTGGGAAGACCGCGAGGCAACGTTCCTGATCGGCGATGACCAGTGCACGAGAAGGTGGGACCTTCGCCAGATCGACACCGGAAGGCCGACTGAGTTGGACCTCGACGAGCCCCGACGCGTCGCCGAGTCTGTCGTAGCGATGAACCTGCGTTACGCCACGGTCACCGGCGTCGCAAGGGATGACCTCCCAGACGAGGGCGCATGGCTGCACGCTGAGACCGTCCGCCAGATCCACGCACAGTCCCCCGGCACTGGCGTCGAGATCCTCGCCACAGACTTCTCCGGAAATCCTGACCTGCTGGGGGAAGTATTCTCCTCGCGTCCCGAGGTGTTTGCGCACAATGTGGAGACGGTGCCGAGGCTGTTCAAGCGCATCCGTCCGGCATTTAAATATGAGACCTCGCTCGGCGTGCTCACCCAGGCCCGTGCGGCCGGGCTGATCACCAAATCGAACCTCATTCTCGGCATGGGCGAGGAGCGCGAAGAGATTAGCCAGGCGCTGCAGGACCTGCACGACGCGGGCACGGACATCATCACCGTGACCCAGTACCTGCGGCCCACGCCGCGACACCTGCCGGTCGCCCGCTGGCTTCCGCCGCAGGAGTTTCTTGAGATCAAGGAGGAGGCTGAGGAAATCGGGTTCCTCGGCGTGCTTGCCGGCCCGCTGGTGCGGTCCTCCTACCGCGCCGGCCGCCTGTGGGCCCAGTCGATGCAGAGCAAGGGCCGCGACGTTCCTGAGCAGCTTCGTCACCTCACGGATGCGACGCTGGGCTTCGCGCAGGCTGTCTCGTAGGGCGGTATCCTTGGCACCATGGCACGCACCCAGAACTCCCCAGCCAAGCCAGCGAAAGAGCCGGGCCGTCTGAAGCAGATGTACCAGGTCTTCCAGATGACCCGGCGCTACGACTCGACCGCCATCTACTGGATGGTGCTCGCCGTCATCGTGCCCGTCGCTCTCGGTGTCGTGCTCGGCTTGATCTTCGCGCAGGACAACATCCTGGGCCTGGTCCTCTGGATCGTCGCAGGCCTCCTCGGTGGCGTGCTGCTCTTTCTCGTGGTGCTCGGCCGCCGTGCCGAGAAAGCCGCGTACTCCCAGATAGAGGGCCAGCCTGGCGCTGTTGGCGCTGTGCTGAAGTCGTCGCTGCGTCGAGGCTGGACTGCCAGCGAGATGCCTGTGGCGGTCAGCCCGAAGACGCAGGATGCCGTGTACCGGGCGGTGGGAAACGGCGGCGTCGTGCTGATCGGCGAAGGCCCGAAGTCACGCACCCAGAAGATGCTCGAGGAGGAGCGTCGAAGAGTGACGCGAATCCTGCCTAACGTTGCCGTCACCTTCCTGCACGTCGGTCCGGATGAGGATGCGGTGCCCCTGCACAGGATCCCCGTTAAGCTCGCGCGCCTGAAGCGCAACCTGAACAAGGCAGAGGTCAACGCGGTCAGCACCCGTCTCAGCTCTCTCGGCCGCAACAGCCTTCCGATTCCCAAGGGCGTAGACCCCATGAAGGCTCGCGCACCGCGCCCTCGCTGAAATTCACGACAGCTGGTTCGCCCGGTTTCCTCGCTAAGTGGCAGTCCACTCCGGTGGGCGTTTCGCGAGGAACGCCGTGAATCCTTCCGCCGCGTCGTTCGAGCCCGTGATCGCTTCGACCTCGCGCTGGTTCGCTGCCCAGCCTTCGTCGGTCTCTCCGTCGCCTTCGGCTGAGACTCGAAGCAGTCGCTTGCTCGCTCTCACCGCGAGCGGCGCGTTGGCCGCGATGCGTTCGGCCAGTTCGATCGCAGCATCGACAGCGGTGCCTGCGGGGACCAGCCGGTTCACCATCCCCCAGCGGGCGGCGTCAGCGGCCTGCATCGGCGCACCCGTCAATGCGAACTCCGCGGCGATCTTGGCTGGCAGAGCCCGCGCTGCACGCAGAACACCTCCTCCGCCGGCAATGATTCCGAGGGTGACTTCTGGGAGGGCGAACCTCGCAGTCTCATCAGCCACGATGATGTCGCAGGAAAAAGCGATCTCCGCGCCACCGCCGAAGGCGACTCCGTGCACAGCCGCGATCAGGGGCTTGTCCACGGGGTGACGCGCCAGGCGATTGAAGCCGCTCTCCTCAGACAGTTCGATAGCTCCTTCGCCGAACGCCGACACATCCATTCCCGCGCAGAATGCGCGCCCTGCCCCCGAGATGACCGCCACCCTGAGTTGTGGCTCTGCGGAGAACTCGTCGAGAGCGTCGACCAGCTGGTCCATCTCAACCTGGTTGATGGCGTTCAATACCGCAGGGCGGTTAAGGGTGATCAGGAAAACGTGGCCACGCTTCTCGGTGAGCACGGCGCGCTCGTCGGTCATCGGCGCACCAGCACGGTACCTGCGGCCTTGTCATGCAATCCACGTTGGTCAAGGTCCCAGATGACCGCCGGGATCACGAGGCTGAGAAGAACTGTGCGAAGGGCAGGTCGCCAGATG
>JAODLU010000387.1 GCA_025464125.1 Microbacteriaceae bacterium
TCCGCATCGACCCGAGCGAGATCTTCTTCGGTGTTCGCACCAACGTCTGGGCGGCGTTTCTGGCAATCGTGGTCGGACTCGTCATCATCGTCGTGCAGGGGCGCCGTCACCCGGGCCTGGAGCCCAGCGTCTACGTGCCGGGTCGCGAATGGTCACCGCCCTCTGCGGTACACTCTGAAGACACCTATTCGGAGTCCGATGACGGCAATGAAGCCGAACTCATCACTACAGGTTCCGGGTCGAAAAAAGGCTAAGTTCTCGTCACAAGCGGGCCTGGCATCTAGTTCATGGTGCTGGCCCACTCTGGCCAGATGACCAGATCCTTCCGGGCCGTCGAAGTCCCTCTTGCTCCAGTTTCTTCGTGAGGACGGTTCGAAAATGGCTCTCACGCCACCCTTTTCAAGGTTCAGCGCAACACCCGCAGCAGTCGGTATGTACGACCCGCGCCGGGAGCGCGATGCCTGCGGTCTTGCGATGGTCGCCACGCTCCGTGGCACAGCAGGGCACGACATCATCGATGCCGCCCTCAACGCACTTCGCAACCTGGAGCATCGCGGCGCCATCGGGTCAGACGCGGGCACCGGTGACGGCGCAGGCATAGTGACCCAGATTCCTGACCTGTTCCTGCGCGCGGTCGTCGATTTCGACCTGCCACCGATGGGTCGTTACGTGGTCGGCGCTGCGTTCCTGCCGACCGACGCTGCCGAACGTTCTGCGGTGAAGCTGGCGATCGAGGCGCTGGCCGCAGAAGAAGACCTCGCCGTGCTCGGCTGGCGTGAGGTGCCGATCAGGCCTGATGGTCTCGGCAATCTCGCGCGCGAGGCGATGCCGTTCTTCGAGCAGCTCTTCCTGCAGAGCACTCGCATGACCGACAGGGGAACGCTGGTCAGCGGTATTGCCCTCGACCGCCAGTCCTTCCGCCTTCGCAAGCGCGCAGAACGTGACCTCAACACCTACTTCCCTTCGCTGAGCAGCCGCACTCTCGTCTACAAAGGCATGGTCACCACGCTGCAACTCGAGCCGTTCTACCCTGACCTCTCTGACGAGCGCTTCATGTCGAAGCTGGCACTCGTGCACTCGCGCTATTCGACGAACACGTTCCCGTCATGGCCGCTCGCCCAGCCGTTCCGCATGATCGCGCACAACGGTGAGATCAACACGGTGCAGGGCAACCGCAACTGGATGCGCGCCAGGCAGTCCCAGCTGGAGTCGGAGCTGCTCGGTGACCTGGCGCCTGTGCTCCCGATCGTCACGCCAGGAGCGAGTGACTCGGCTTCGTTCGACGAGGTCGTGGAACTATTGAACCTCGGCGGCCGCTCGCTGCCGCACGCGATGATGATGATGGTGCCAGAGGCGTACGAGAACCAGGCGGACATCGACCCGCTGCGACGCGATTTCTACGAATTCCATTCGATGTTGATGGAGCCGTGGGACGGACCGGCGGCCCTGGTGTTCACGGACGGATCGCTGGTAGGCGCGACTCTTGACCGAAATGGTCTTCGACCCGGTCGCTACCTTGTCACCGACGACGGACTGGTAGTGCTTGCGAGCGAGATCGGCGTGCTCGATATCGAGCCGAGCCGTGTTGTGCGCAAGGGGCGCCTGCGCCCGGGCAAGATGTTCCTCGTCGACACCGAGGCTGGCCGCCTTATCGAAGACGACGAGATCAAGAGTGAACTCGCAGCGTCCGAACCGTGGGGAGAGTGGCTCGACGAGGGTCGCATCAACCTGAAGGACCTGCCAGAACGTGAGCACATCGTGCACACGCCTGCCTCGGTGACCCGCCGCCAGCGCACGTTCGGCTACACAGAGGAGGAAGTGCGCATCCTGCTGAAGCCCATGGCCGAGAATGGTGCAGAGCCTCTCGGCGCTATGGGTTCCGACACCCCCATCGCCGTGCTGAGCGAGCGCCCGCGCCTGCTCTTCGATTACTTCACGCAACAGTTCGCGCAGGTAACTAACCCGCCACTCGACAGCATCCGTGAAGAAGTGGTCACCTCGCTGAAGCTCGGCCTCGGTCCTGAGCGCAACCTCCTGGCGGCTACGCCCGAGCACGCGCGCCAGGTCATTCTCGACTTTCCCGTGATCGACAACGACGAACTGGCGAAAATCCAGCACATCGCACCGATCGGCGCGCCGGCGGCCTTCCAGCCGACCCGAACGATCAAGGGCCTCTACCGCGTGGAGGACGGCCCGCGCTCCATGGAGGCGCGTCTCGCTGAGATGTGTGTCGAAGCTGACAAAGCCATCGACGAGGGTGCAGTGTTCCTCGTGCTCTCGGACCGTGACTCGACCAGGGAACTCGCTCCGGTTCCGTCGCTGCTGATGCTGGCCGCCGTGCACCACCACCTCATCCGGCGCGAGACTCGCATGAAGGTCGGCCTCGTCGTCGAATGCGGTGACGTGCGCGAGGTTCACCATGTCGCGCTGCTGGTCGGATACGGGGCCTCTGCCATCAACCCGTACCTCGCCATGGAAAGCGCCGAAGAGCTCGTGCGAAGCGGCATGATCCAGGGCGTCAGTTCTGAGAAGGCTGTCAAGAACCTGATCAAGGCACTCGGCAAGGGTGTGCTCAAGATCATGTCGAAGATGGGCATCTCCGTCGTCGGTTCATATGCTGGTGCGCAGGCCTTCGAGGCAGTGGGACTCGACCGTTCATTCGTCGAGCACTTCTTCACCGGCACACCAAGCCTTCTCGGCGGGGTCGGAATGGATGTCATCGCCGCGGAGAGCGCATCGCGGCATGCTGCGGCCTATCCGGAAGATGGCGCAATCATTGCCCATGAACGTCTCGCGACCGGCGGCGAGTACCAGTGGCGTCGTGAAGGACCACCGCACCTGTTCAGCCCAGACACCGTTTTTCGGCTCCAGCACTCGACCAGAGCCCGGCGCTACGACATCTTCCGGGAATACACGAAGCTGGTCGACGACCAGGCCAAGAACCTGATGACCCTGCGCGGGCTCTTCGAGCTCAGGGAGGGCTCGCGGCCGGTGGTGCCGATCGACGAGGTCGAGCCAGTGGCATCCATCGTCAAGCGTTTCTCGACCGGTGCCATGAGTTACGGCTCCATCAGCGAAGAGGCGCACACGACACTCGCCATCGCCATGAACTCGCTCGGCGCGAAGAGCAACACGGGTGAGGGCGGTGAAGACACTGACCGCCTGCTGGATCCCACTCGCCGCAGCGCGATCAAGCAGGTGGCTTCAGGCCGCTTCGGGGTGACCAGCATGTATCTCACACATGCCACAGACATCCAGATCAAGATGGCGCAGGGCGCGAAGCCGGGGGAGGGCGGGCAACTGCCGCCGACCAAGGTGTACCCATGGATCGCGCGCACAAGGCACGCGACTGCGGGAGTCGGGCTCATCAGCCCGCCGCCGCACCATGACATCTACTCGATCGAAGATCTCAAGCAGCTCATCTTCGATCTCAAGCGCGCAAACCCTGGAGCCAGGGTGCATGTGAAGCTCGTGAGCCAGTCGGGTATCGGCGCGGTTGCCGCTGGCGTGACCAAGGCGCTGGCGGATGTCGTGCTGGTCTCGGGTCACGATGGTGGAACTGGCGCCAGCCCCCTCAACTCCCTGAAGCACGCTGGAACCCCGTGGGAGCTTGGACTTGCCGAAACCCAGCAGACCCTTATGCTCAACGGCATGCGTGGTCGGGTGGTCGTGCAGGTCGATGGGCAGATGAAGACCGGCCGCGACGTCATCGTCGGTGCGCTGCTCGGCGCCGAGGAATTCGGTTTCGCGACAGCCCCTCTCGTCGTGTCCGGCTGCATCCTCATGCGCGTTTGTCATCTCGACACCTGCCCGGTCGGCGTTGCGACGCAGAACCCGGAGTTGCGCGCACGGTTTAGCGGAAAGCCTGAGTTCGTCGTCAACTTCTTCGAGTTCCTGGCCCAGGAGGTGCGGGAATACCTGTCTGCACTCGGATTCCACTCGATCGAAGAAGCAATCGGCCACAGTGAACTGCTGGATGTCAACGGCGCGATTGAGCACTGGAAGGCAGATGGCCTCGACCTTTCACCGATTTTGAACGGGCCGGTGTTCGGCGCTGACGAGCCGCGTCGCAACATCTCGAAGCAGGCTCACGAGTTGGAGAAGCACTTCGACGTCGAGCTGATCCGCCAGGCGCACAGTGCTCTCGAGTCTGGGGAGAAGGTGACGATTGAGCTGCCCATCAGGAACACCGAACGCGCCGTCGGCACAATGCTCGGCCACGAAGTCACAGTTCGGCACGGCGAGAACGGCCTGCCAAACGACACCATCGAAGTGAAGCTCCGAGGCACCGCCGGCCAGTCGTTCGGTGCTTTTATGCCGAACGGCATAACGCTGCGCCTCGAGGGGGACAGCAACGACTACGTCGGCAAGGGACTCTGCGGCGGCCAGATCGTGATCCGTCCTGACCGCAAGAGTGTCTTCGCTGCCGAGCGCAACGTGATTGCGGGCAATGTGATCGGATACGGCGCGACCCAGGGCAGCATGTTCCTGCGGGGCATCGTCGGCGAGCGGTTCCTCGTCCGCAACTCGGGCGCCACCGCGGTAGTCGAGGGTGTCGGCGACCATGCTCTCGAGTACATGACGGGCGGGCTCGCGGTCATCCTCGGTGGCACTGGCCGCAATCTTGGCGCCGGCATGTCTGGCGGCACGGCCTACGTATACGACCTGAGGCCCGAGCGCGTAAACCGTGACTCGCTGGCGTCTGGCGAACTCGAGCTGCTGCCGCTCGGAGCCGGCGACATCGAGATCGTGAAGGACCTGCTCGAGAGGCACCGCATGGAGACCGACTCTGCTGTGGCTGGCCGAATGCTCGACAACCTCGACGAGACCATGGCTCGCTTCGTGAAGGTGCTTCCGCGTGACTACGCGGCAGTGCTGGCAACGAGAGCGACTGCAGTCGAAGAGGGGCTCGACCCTGACGGCGACGTCGTGTGGTCCCGAATCATGGAGGTAACCGGTGGCTGATCCGAAGGGATTCCTGAAGACGCGAGAGCGCGAATTGCCGGCCCGTCGGCCAGTCAGCCTGCGACTTATGGACTGGAAAGAGGTCTATGAACAGGGCGACGTCGCCACTGTGCGCAAGCAGGCAGGGCGCTGCATGGACTGTGGCGTGCCGTTCTGCCACCACGGTTGCCCGCTCGGCAATCTGATTCCGGAATGGAACGACCTGATGTGGCGCGATGAGGGTCGCCAGGCCATCGAACGCCTGCACGCTACGAACAACTTTCCGGAATTCACCGGTCGACTGTGCCCTGCGCCGTGCGAGAGCTCGTGTGTCCTTGGCATCAATCAGCCGGCTGTCACGATCAAGCAGGTCGAGGTGTCGATCATCGACCAGGCTTTCGCCAATGACTGGGTCGAGCCCCACCCGCCGGAGCGGTTGACGGGAAAAACGGTCGCCGTGGTTGGCTCAGGCCCAGCGGGCCTCGCAGCAGCCCAGCAACTCACCCGCGCGGGGCACACGGTTGCAGTCTTCGAGCGGGACGACCGCATTGGCGGCCTGCTTCGCTACGGCATCCCGGACTTCAAGATGGAGAAGAAGCACATCGAGTCCCGCCTCCGCCAGATGCAGGCAGAGGGAACGCGTTTTCGGGCTGGCGTCAACATCGGCACCGATATCGCGTGGGATGAACTCCGCGAGCGTTATGACGCGGTGGTTGTCGCGACGGGGGCACTGGTTCCCCGCGACCTGCCCATTCCAGGGCGCGACCTGTCAGGCGTTCACTTCGCGATGGAATACCTGGTCCAGCAGAACCGGGTCGGGGCCGGAGACACGGTCGTCGACCAGTTGACGGCTGAAGGCAAGCACGTCGTCATCCTCGGCGGCGGTGACACCGGTGCCGACTGCATCGGAACCGCCCACCGCCAGGGTGCGCTTTCAGTCACCAACCTTGCGATCGGCATCCAGCCGCCGAGCGAGCGTCCTGAAGACCAGCCATGGCCGATGTCACCGACACTGTTCGAGGTTTCGAGCGCCCATGAGGAGGGCGGCGAGCGGGTCTACCTCGCCTCGACTGTCGAGTTCTTGCGCAACGAAATCGGCGAGGTACGCGCCATCCGCGTAGCCGAGACCGAGTATCTCGATGGGCGCCGTGTGCCGAAGTCCGGCACCGAACGAGAAATCCCTGCAGATCTCGTGCTGCTGGCACTGGGCTTCAGCGGCACCGAAACCGAGCAGCTGGAGGCCCAGTTGCAGCTCCCGCTGGAGCGCGGAACGGTCAGTCGAGACGAGGAATACCAGACCAGCGAGGCGGGAATCTTCGTTGCGGGCGACGCTGGTCGTGGCCAGTCGCTGATCGTCTGGGCGATTGCCGAGGGCAGGGCAGCTGCCGCAGCAGTCGACAAATACCTCGAAGGCGCAACACAACTTCCTTCACCCATTCGACCCTCCGACAGGGCTATCGCCATCTAGCTCGGCGCGAGACGATTGACGAGATACTTCGCCAGTCGGAATGTGACCGTTCCCAACAGAGAGAATCCCAATGAGACGCGCAAAAATCGTCGCCACGCTCGGCCCGGCAACATCGAGCTACGAGAACATCCGGGCGATCATCGAAGCTGGCGTCGACGTGGCGAGGATGAACCTCAGCCATGGCAGTTATGACGTGCACGAAGAGGTTTACACGAACGTACGCAAGGCCGCGGAGGATTCCGGCAGGGCTGTCGCAGTGCTGGTCGACCTCCAGGGGCCGAAAATCCGCCTCGGCAAGTTCGAGGCCGGCCCATACGACCTGTCAGTCGGCGACACCTTCAAGATCACCATCGAAGACGTAGTCGGCACGAAAGAAATCTCCGGCACCACCTACAAGGGCCTTCCTCTCGACGTCAAGCCCGGCGACCCGCTGCTGATCGACGACGGCAAGGTGAAACTCAAGGTCATTTCGACCGACGGCACGGTTGTCACAACCGAGGTTGTTGTCGCCGGCGCGGTCTCGAACAATAAGGGCATCAACCTGCCAGGGGTCGCAGTGAACGTGCCAGCGCTGTCGGACAAAGACGAGGCCGACCTGCGCTGGGGACTCAAGCTCGGGGCAGACCTCATTGCGCTCTCATTCGTGCGCAATGCCGAAGACGTTATCCGAGTGCACGAGATCATGGCTGAAGAGGGAGTGCGGGTTCCCGTGATCGCCAAGATCGAGAAGCCCCAGGCAGTCGACAACCTCGAGGCGATCATCGACGCGTTCGACGGCATCATGGTCGCCAGGGGTGACCTGGGTGTGGAACTGCCTCTTGAGGCAGTGCCGATCGTGCAGAAGCGCGCGGTCGAGCTTTCCCGCCGCATGGCGAAACCCGTGATCGTGGCCACCCAGATGCTCGAATCCATGATCTCCAGTCCTATCCCGACCCGCGCCGAGACCTCAGACGTTGCAAACGCCGTGCTTGACGGTGCGGATGCCGTGATGCTGAGTGGCGAGACCAGTGTCGGTGACTACCCCGTCATCACCGTGCAGACGATGGCCCGCATCATCGCATCCACGGAGGACCACGGATTGGAACGTATTCCGGCGCTCGGCACGAAGCCGCGTACACAGGGCGGAGCGATCACGCTTGCTGCCGCCGAGGTCGCCGACTTCGTCGATGCGAAGTACGTCTGCGTCTTCACCGAGTCCGGCGACTCAGCGCGACGAATGTCGCGCCTGCGGTTCAAGATTCCGATGAAGGCGTTCACACCGTCGCCGGGCATCCGTCGCAGGATGGCGTTGACCTGGGGCATCGAATCGTTCCTGGTCGAGCGCGTCACCCACACCGATGCGATGTACCTCCAGGTGGACCAGGTCTTGCTCGACACGGGCCTCGCGTCGGTCGGAGACAAGATCGTGGTGATCTCTGGATCCCCTCCCGGAACGCCCGGGTCCACCAACGACCTTCGCGTGCACGTGGTGGGCGACGCCATCCACCAGGTCGCGCCTGTGTGGGAGAGCGGCGAGCACGCCGACTGAGTCAGGCACACCAGGAGGCCGACTGCAAGGGGTCTCCGTGGCGTGACCCGAAAGCGTACGGTCCAGAGCAACGGACCCGGCGGAAGCCCCTTCCCAGTGCTGCTGCGACGCCCTCCCGCCCGGGAGGACGCACCGCGTGCGAAGCAAGGAGCCCCAATGTCCAACTCCATCCCGTCAGCATCCGGCTCAGGGCTTCTCGACGGGCCGGACGGGCCTGATCCCCGCAATATCGGGGACTGGACTGACCTCGGGCGCGAGATGTGGTCGTACCTCACTGGTCGCAGCGCGGCAGTGAATTACAGCTTCATCGACATGACCGTCGAGGTGCCGAGGGACATCGGTCCACACGCCCCCCGCGCTACGTGGAAACTCAACGGAACCCTGAGGGTTACGACGAGCGACGACCAGGCAACAGGCTCTGACCAGTTCCGGTCCTGAGGTGGCAACGACCACGCGCCTCGACGTAGCACTCGACTTCGCGCTTGTTGAGGCCGGTAAAACGGATCTGGTCGGTTCAGTAGCGGCCGATGGAACAGTTGTAGACGTATTCGTCAGTGACCCGCAAAGATTGCGCGGCGCTGTTGTTTCGTTGGCAGAGGTGCGCAGGCTGGCCGCTGAGGTCGCCGGTCTCGGATTGACCGTCAGGGTCACTGGGCCCTCCGGGCTGATTGCGAGCATCGGCGCAGTCAGGGCGCCATTGGCCCAGCGGATTCTTACCGGCTCGCGGAACGTCAGGCTCGGTGCCGCGGCGATCGTTGTTCCGCTACTTCGCGGGAGGCGTTCGTCGGTGCGGATTCCGATGCCTCCGTCCACCATGATTCCGTTCATACCGACTCTCGCCCAGCGTCCGAGCCGCAGCCAGACCACGACTCATCACAGCCGAGGTGCGGGTCATCCCCGACTGATCTTCATGATCGGCTCCGAGAACTGGGATGGCAGTCCCGCGCGGCAGTTCGCTTTGGACGCCGAAGTGACCGCCATCGGCTCTGCGCCGACCTGCGATCTCGTGCTCATGGGTCTTGATCGTGCACACGCGCAGATACGGCATGATGCGAACGACGAATATGTGCTCTATTCGAGTGGCCATGTCTCAGTCGGATCCAGGCCAGGGGATGGCAATGGTCGCGAAGACGGTGGCATCGTGCTGAGGACAGGCTCGCCGATCGGACTCGGCAAATGGCGCCTTGGATTCTTCAGGGAAGAGTTTGCAGACCACGGGCGTCCGTTTGGGGGCCGCGCCGGGGGAGAGCTGTCCTACCAGCGATCGCAGCCGGCCAGGCCGTCAGGGCAAAGCTGATTGCGCGACGCTGATCGCCTCAGATTGAGAGGGGTGCCGGATGCGGGACTCGAACCCGCACGCCCTTTCGAGCAAAGCATTTTGAGTGCTCCGCGTCTACCATTCCGCCAATCCGGCGCACCAACCTCAAGCGAAGAATACCGTAGGGTTGTGATTGTGCCAGACCAGGAAACCGCCACTCCGGCCCCCCGCCGAGTCGTCGTCGCAGAGGACGAGTCGCTCATTCGGCTCGACATCGTCGAGACACTGAGAGACAACGGTTTCGAGGTCGTTGGTGAGGCCGGCGATGGTGAGGCCGCTGTGGCCCTGGCTACAGAGCTGCGTCCTGACCTTGTGATCATGGATGTCAAGATGCCGCTCCTCGATGGCATCTCCGCTGCGGAGCGCCTCAGTAAGAATCACATCGCACCCGTCGTGCTGCTCACCGCATTCAGCCAGAAAGAACTCGTCGAGCGCGCAACCGAGGCCGGCGCCCTGGCCTATGTCGTTAAGCCGTTCACCCCGAACGACCTGCTACCGGCGATCGAGATCGCGCTCGCCCGGTACGCACAAATCATCACGCTCGAAGCCGAGGTCACCGACCTCGTTGAGCGATTCGAGACCCGCAAGCTGGTTGACCGGGCAAAAGGCCTGCTGAACGAGAAGATGGGGCTCACTGAGCCAGAGGCATTCCGCTGGATCCAGAAGGCATCCATGGATCGCAGGCTCACCATGCACGATGTCGCCCAGGCGATCATCGAGCAGCTGTCCGCTAAAAAGTAGCGTCGGCGCTTAAGAGCAGCGTCGGCGCTTAAGAGCAGCGTCGGGCCAAAAACTGGCTCGCACAGACCGTCGGACGCCCCGGCTAGGCTGGCTGGGTGCCGGACAACGCTAAGCCCACCCTCCTCGTCATAGACGGTCATTCGCTCGCATTCCGGGCTTTCTACGCGCTTCCCGTCGACAGTTTCCAGAACCGCGAAGGCCAGCACACGAATGCGATCCACGGGTTCATTTCCATGATGAACAACCTGATCGCGAACGAGAAACCCACTCACCTGGCCGTCGCATTCGACATCTCCAGGTATTCATTCCGCACTCGCGAGTACCCGGAATACAAGGGCACAAGGGGCGAAACTCCTCCCGAGTTCGTAGGCCAGATCCCCCTTCTCGAAGAAGCGCTGCACGCGATGGGCATCACGACTATTGCGAAGGAGGATTACGAGGCAGACGACATCCTCGCGACGCTCGCTACGCAGGGTGCCCAGCAGGGCTACCGTGTGCTGGTCGTCTCAGGCGACCGGGATGCCATCCAGATGGTGAACGACGACGTCACTCTCCTCTACCCGAACGCCCGCGGTGTTTCCGAACTTAAGCGCTACGACCGTGACGCGGTCTTCGAGCGCTACGGAATCGAGCCTGAGCAGTATCCGGATGTCGCAGCGCTCGTCGGCGAGACCAGCGACAACCTGATCGGCATCGACAAGGTCGGCGAGAAGACTGCGGTCAAGTGGATCGTGCAGTACGGCAGCCTTGACGAAGTGCTGGCTCATGCTGACGAGATCAAAGGCGTAGTCGGCGAGAAGCTGCGCGAGCAGAAAGAGAACGCAATTCGCAACCGCAGGCTCAACCGCCTGCTGACCGACGTACAACTCCCCGTCGGCCCACACGATCTCGAGCGTCGCCCGATCAACGAGGCGCAGGTACGCGAGGTCTTCGACCGGCTGCAGTTCAAGACGTTGCTGGAACGTGTGCTCAAGCTGGCTGCTGCTGCAGGTGACCCGGTATCCCTGCAGATGTCAGGGGAGGGGTCGGCCGAGCCAGCGTCCGAGGTTCCCGTAGTACGCACGATGGTCGACGAAGAGCTTGGCTACTGGCTCGACAAGGTGTCCGCCAAGGGAACCAGGCCGCTCGGGTTGCATCTCGAGACCGGCGTCAACGGCATCACCGGTTTCGGCATCGCGTCAGCAGATGACACCGCATATGTGCCGTGGGCTTCCGGTCGCCTCGACTACGAGGCGCTGGAGCTGTGGCTGGCCGGCCCGTCGCCGAAATTCGTCTTCGACTTCAAGCCGATGCTGAAGGCTCTCGAAAAGGCCGATCTCGAGCTCGGCGGCGTGGCTTTCGATTCGACGCTGGCAGCCTGGCTGCTGAAACCCGGTGGCCACGACCAGCCACTGTCGGCACAGGTCTACACGCATCTCGGAGAGCACCTCGATGAGCCGGATCCGAACCAGCTCGTGCCCGAGCTGGAGGCCGTCAGCGTTGCCACGGAGGCCTGGTATGTACTGCGGGTCGGCCAATACCTGGAAGAGCGGCTGGATGCCGGCTCCCGCCGCGTGCTCGACGACATCGAGTTACCCATGATTCCTGTCGTCGCGGGCATGGAAACCACGGGCATCACGGTGAACGCTGAAATCCTGTCCCGTCTGAACTCTGAACTGACCGATACAGCAGCAGCGCTTGCAGCCAACGCGTACGCGGAGATCGGCCACGAGGTGAACCTCGGCTCCCCGAAACAGCTGCAGCAGGTGCTGTTCGAAGAGCTCGGCATGCCGAAGACCCGGGCAAACAAGACCGGTTACTCGACCGATGCCGCGTCTCTCGCCGACCTTCAGGCCCAGAATCCGCATCCGTTCCTCGACCTGCTGCTCCAGCATCGGGATGCATCGAAGCTCAAGCAGATCATCGAGACCCTCGAGCGGGCGATCGAACCGGACCATCGGGTGCACACCCGCTATGACCAGACAGGAACGAGCACTGGTCGTATTTCGTCCACCGATCCCAATCTCCAGAACATCCCAGTAAAGACAGAGGTGGGGCGTGAGATCCGCACTGCCTTCGAGAAAGGCGACGGATTCAGCACGCTGCTCACCGCTGACTACTCGCAGATCGAGATGCGCATCATGGCGCACCTTTCGGAGGACGCGGGACTGATCGAGGCGTTCAACACGGGCGAAGATCTCCACCGGTTTGTGGGATCCCGCATTTTTCGCGTCGACCCATCTGAAGTGACGCCCGCCATGCGCACAAAGGTCAAGGCGATGTCCTATGGCCTCGCATACGGGCTGAGAGCCTTCGGCCTCACCAAACAGC
>JAODLU010000013.1 GCA_025464125.1 Microbacteriaceae bacterium
GCCAATCCTCAGACGCGCACTGTTAGTCATTTCCGCCGCCCTCGCGCCATGCGCACTGCACCGAAGGCGATCGGGCCCTGCCCCGCGATGTACAGCACCATGATCAGGAAGTCGGCCTGCCAGAGGCTGAAGCCGGGCAGGAACATCTTGAGCGCCAGCACCGTGTCCGACGCGAGAAAGAGCAGGGCGCCTGCCGCGACAGTGCGAATCGTTCCAAGGGATGCCGCGGCCGAAGCCCCAAGCACCAGCCCGTAGATCGCTACCGGCACGAGGAGTGTGCCGAGGTGCGGGGCGAGCGTGACCAGCAGTGCTACCCACCACAGCACGAGCACGAGCGCCACAAGCGGGATGCGATGACGTCGCAGCGGTCGCAGGAAGAAGACCAGGTTGTTGACGTGGGCGAGGAAGAACGCGCCAAGCCCGAGCAGGAAACCCATGCCGCCAGGGGTGCCGAGCAGGATGTCACCGAGCCAGGAGAACAGGATGCCGGTGACCCCGAGCAGAGCCAGCTCGCCCCGCGGCATGCGCCCGGTGCGCTGGTGCAGCGCCCACAGGAAGCCGACAAGCAGGGCCGGCATGAGCAGTGGCTTCGTCGCATCCGACACGGGCACCGCGTGCGTGAGCAGGGCGACCAGGTGCACTGCCCCGACCGCGATGTAGAGGGCGAACGGCACCCACGATCTTCTGCTCACCAGACTCCCCTGTCGAAGCCTAAACGTACCGGTCTGCGCAGCCCTGCCTGGCTAATGCAGAAGTAAGAGGCAATATGCTCACGTTCCGAGCCTCGGGTAGGTAGCCTGATCGCATGGCCTCCAGCTTTCTCATCCTGCACGGGTGGGAAAACCAGCGACCGGTCGGCCACTGGCAGCACTGGCTCACCGACGAGCTCGAAGCCCTCGGCCATCTCGTCAGCTACCCGCAGCTCAGCGACCCTGATACGCCAAGCCTCGCCACCTGGAAGCAGGAGATCCGCGAGCACTACGCCGCGCTGCCCGGGCCGGTCACCGTCATCTGCCACAGCCTCGCAGTGCTTGCCTGGCTGAGCCTTCTCGACGACGCAGACCCACCCCACCCTGCTCGCCTGGCCCTCGTGGCCCCGCCATCGGCATCAGTCATCGGCAAGCGCCCGGTCGTTGCAGAGTTCGCCTGGCAGCCGAAGATGATGATGCTGCAGGCTGGCAGCTCTGTGCTGATCGCCAGCGACAACGACCCGTTCTGCCCGAAAGGCGCAGAGACCGAATTCGCCGAACACTTCGACGCTGAGTACGTGGTACTGAAGAAGGCCGGCCACATTACCCCGGAAACAGGATTTGGCCCCTGGAACCAAATGCTTTCCTGGGCCCTGAACGGCGCATGAGCCCGAAGGCTCGGCGGGAGCCGATCTACACCACGGCGGTTGACCTCGGGCGCACGGTTCTCTGGGCGCTTCGGCTGAAACGCAGCGTCACCGGTGAGGGGAATTTGCCGGAACAGGGCGGCGCGGTTCTCGCCATGACCCACTTCGGGTACCTGGAATTCGCTCTCGTCGCGTGGATGATGTGGCTGCACAACAAGCGGCGCATCCGATTCATGATCGTGAAGCGTGCATTCGACACGGCTGGCATCGGCTACTTTCTGCGGGGCATGCACCACATCCCGGTGGACATGACCAACGGCGGCTCTGGCAAGGGCGGCAGTGCCTATGCGGCAGCGGTCGAGACCCTGCGCTCGGGCGAGTTGCTCGGCGTTTTTCCCGAAGCCGGCGTCAGCTCGTCGTTCACGGTGCGGGAGCTGAAGTCGGGCGCCGTACGCCTTGCGGCCGAAGCTGGTGTGCCCCTCATCCCGATCGCGGTGTGGGGAGGCCAGCGGCTGTTGACTAAGGGGCGCAAGATTCCGTTCTTCTCCCGCTTCGGGGTGCCGGTTTCGTTCGCTGTCGGCACGCCGATCATCGTTTCGCCGACGGAAGACGTGAAAGAAGTCACGAAGAAGCTGCAGCAGACCCTGCAGACGCTGGTCACGCAGTTGCAGGAGACTTACCCGGATGCCGGCTCGGGCCAGTGGTGGCAACCAGCGTCACTCGGCGGCACTGCCCCCACTCCCGAAATCGCTGCGGCGGAGGAAGCCAAGCGTCAGAAGCACCGCGACGAGCGGGACGCCCGTGAGGCCGCGGAGGAGGCTGGCAGCAGTTAGCGCAGGTGCGCGTCCAGGAACTCGAGGGTCTTGCGCCAGGCGTCAGCTGCATCCACTGCGTTGTAGCGGGGGCCGGTGTTGTTGAAGAACGCGTGGCCGGACTCCGGGTAGACCGTCGCCTCGAAGTCGACGCCGGATGCCGCCATGTTCTCTCGCACGCCAGGCAGCGCGTCCATCACCGGCGGGTCGTCCTGGCCGATGAAGGCGTGAACGGGTGCTGAGATCTTCGCGATGTCATCGGCCTGGGGCGCGGTGCCGTAGTAGGGAGCGGCCGCGCGCACGCGCGGGTCGGCAGCAACCAGCGCGTAACTGTAGGTTCCACCGAAGCAGTAGCCGAGAACGCCTATGCGACCCTCTACTCCTGGCTGCGCCTGGAGGTAGTCCACCACCCGCTGCAGGGCCGGAACCGCCCAGGCCGCATAGCTCGGGTCACGGTGCTTCGAGAACGCTTCGCGGATGCGTGGCTGGCCTTCGACGCGCACATTCTCATCGGGATCCGTCATGATGCCGAAGAGCTCGAGCCCGACCTCTGCTTCGATGCCGACGGCGCTCAGGATATCTGGGGCCACGACCAGGTAGCCCTCTGCCGCGTAGCGCCCAGCCACATCTTTGATGTGCGGAACGAGTCCCCAGATCTCGTGGATGACGATAAGAGCGCCCTTCAGCTCGCCGGTCGGCTGCACAACGTATGCGTCGATCGCGGACGGGTAAGCGGCAGCGGATGGCACGGCGAGCGAAATCATTTCAGGCATGAGCGGATTCTACGCGCGGCGGCGGAGCGCCTGCCACGGCTCAGACGAGCCCGAGACTGCCGATCACCGCGCGGGTGATCAACCATGCAACCGCCGTCTGGCTGAGTCCTGCGGCCACGATCACCCAGACCAGTCGTCGACGGTGTGCCCTGGCGATGTCGTGCTCAAGCTGGCGGAACTGGTCGTGCCCCGCGACATCCGACACGCCTGTGCCCGCCCAGGTGCCCTCAGCCCGTGCGATCAGCGTGACCTTCTCGACAGCCTGCGCCGAAAAGAGTCTCGGCAGGTCGTGCAGCCACTGCGCGAAGGCCAGCGCGTCCATGACCTCGATGCCCCGGGGGCGCATTCCAAACTCGATCGACGCCGGCTCAGCGAGCAGGATGCACGGGGTCACCAGCACCGGCTTGCCGCGAAGTTCTGACAGCCGGGCGACGACACTTGAGCGGGCAGCTTCTGCCTCCCGAATGTACGGGTAGGTCTTCGCGTCGACGATGACGGTTCGCTCGCCGACCCAGACGCGGTCTGCCGCGTGATTATGCAATGTGACGGTGAAGACTCCGGGCGGCCCAACCAGCACGTACTCGAGCGGAGCGTCTGCCGCCGTCACTCTCACCTGGCTCAGCACGGTCCAGTCGGTCCCGAGCCAGTCGAGCGTCTCGGCCAGGGCAACCTCGGCCCGCGCCCCACGGAAGGCGAAGGACGCGCTTTTGGGCAGCGGATCCGCGCCGAATTGTCTCGCGATCGGCGACCGATTCGGAGCCGCATCAATGATGGCGAGCACCTGGCTGACCGCGCTGCCAGTGGGGTCGACAGGAACTCCGTTCGCGGCAGAGCCTGCTGCGCGACGCGGAGGCACGTCGTCGACGAGTGTGATGGAAATCTCCCTGGGTGACTCGCTGGGCCGAACGCACGAGGTCTGGAGTGCGGGGATGTTGCCGTCACAGGCCACGGTACCGGGGGCATGCGATCGCGCAGCAGCCCCAGAACGGGGCCCGCGATCGCCAACTTTTGCTTGCTATCCCGGGTCGCGAGGAGCAACCTTATGGCAGAACAACCCATCGCCCGTGACGAGCCGCCCCAAGGGCCGCAGCCGGGCGATGGGTCTTTAACGGGTTGCCGCTGGCGCCAGCGCGGCCAGCGGATTGACGCCGAGGCCCGCGAACACCGCCCACGCGGTGGTGCCGGTATGCAGTGAGGCGAAGAGGCTGTCGCCGAACCCCGTGCGCAGCCCGTCCCTGCTCGCGGCGATCACGCCGAAACCGTCTGTGTTGACGCCCGCCCGCTGCGCCAGCCAGATTCTCTGCAGCAGCATGTCAGCATCGAGCCCCATCTCCTGTCGTGCGACCGCCAGTTGGGCGGTGCCTTCCAGCCAGACGGCCGACCGGTCAGCGTCGCTGAACGACACCCCGCCATCCACCGACAGCGCGGATGCCGCCCACTCAACCGCCGCGCCAGACTCCCCTGTTGCGAGGTATGGCCACACCTGGGCGTCGAGTGGGGCCGGGCGCAGGTTGGGCGTCACGCCGTCCTCGAGCGTGCCGGTGGCTGAGCGCTCGCCGTCGAACATCGCCGCAAGCAGCCTGCGCGCGGAGTCGGCCTGTTCGCTCCAGCCGAGACTGCCGAACAGGGCGACCGCATCCGCATTGTGCTCAGTCGACTTCCAGCGCATCGCAGTGCCATTGGCAGCCACTCCCCCGGTGAAGCCGAGGTCGGTCGACTGGGTTTCAGCGATCCAGGTTGCCGCTCGCTCTGCCGCAGTGCGCTCGCCAAGAGCGAGCAGCGCGACGCCGACCCAGGCCTGGTTTCCTGTGGCCGTAGCCTCTGCCGCGACCTCGTGGCTGTCTGCTACATACGCGGTGCGGAACCGGCCGTCCGGCTCCTGCAGTGCGAGCAGCACAGCACCGATCGCCTCGGCCCGCTCCTGGTGCGCAGGGGTGCCGCTGGCGAGGAACGCCAGCACTGTGAGCGCGCAGTCGTAGGCCCACGAAGTGGTGTTGCCGCGCATCCTGCCGCCTGTGTAGCTGCGCG
>JAODLU010000051.1 GCA_025464125.1 Microbacteriaceae bacterium
CAGGACGCACGGCCCGACACGCCGCGTTTGCGGCATCGAGAGACGGCGTGTTGCCCGTTTATCCTGATCCGCGGAACTTTTGGGCGCGGAAACAGGCGCCGAACCGGGGCCGGCGGGCAACTGGGGCGCAGGCCTGAGTGCGCCTCGTCGGATTTCCGGGCCTCCGCCACAGCCGCTGGGCACGACCGCCGCCGCCGCAAAGTGTTCACGGATCAGGACGCACGGCCCGACACGCCGCGTTTGCGGCATCGAGAGACGGCGTGTTGCCCGTTTATCCTGATCCGCGCAACTTTTGGGCGCGGAAACAGGCGCCTAAACCGGGGCGACCGACGGCGCGGGCCGGGCGGCGGCCGCGGCCTGAAGCAGCGGCACAGCCTGGACCGGCGCGGCACATCCTGAAGCAGCGCCGCACGGTCTCCTGCGACGAATGCCCCCGCTACACCTTGCGGTTACGCGGCTCGGGGGTCTTGTTGGGGTCGGTGCCGGGGGTACGCCAGATCTGGTTGAACTCGAGGCTCTGCGCGCGCAGGGCGTGACCGATTACGAGGAACGCGATGATGGCGATGGCTGCGGCGACCGCGAACGCGATGCGTGCGACGAGGAGAGCGGATGAATCCACGATCGCCGTGCCGGTGAACACGTTCACCACTGATTGGCCGAGCTGGCCCGACTTGCTGTTGGCATCTGTAGCAACAGTGGATGCGGCGATGCCGACCGCGAACCCGGCGAGCACCAGCACGGTCGAGATTGCGGTGGCGGCGCGGAGGGAGCGCATCGAGCTGAGCATGATGACCATTATCCTCACCCGGTCGTGCTCCGGGCGGTTTGGCCCGGAGTAGTCTCGGCTCCGGAGGTGCCCGCCATGGCCCAGGTTCCGCAACATCCGACCGCACGGCGCTGGACAGCGCACAGTTTCGGTAAGCCCGATGTGCTGCAGCTCGAGGAGTTCATTGCGCCTCCTCCCGAGGCTGGACAGGTCACGATCGACGTACGCGCGGTCGGCATGAATCCCACCGATTTTAAGGCTGTCAGCGGCATGTATACGAAGGACCCGTCGCTGCTTCCGCTCGTTCCGGGCGCCGAGGTCGCTGGGGTCATCGCAGCGATGGGCCCTGGCACCGAGATCGCGTCCGGCGGGGGAGCGGTTGGCGATGAAGTGCTCGCCTATCGAATCACGGGGGGCTACTCCACCCAGGTGACGGTGTCGGCCGATGACGTCTACGCAAAGCCCGCCAGCGTCGGTTTCGCCGAGGCCGCCAACCTGTTGCTGGCCGGCGCCACTGCCGCAGACATGATGCGGGTGACGAGCGTCACGGCGGGGCAAACCGCACTGGTGCATGGGGCGTCGGGGGCGGTCGGAGTGAGCCTGCTGCAGCAGCTGCGCAGCCTCGGTGTGCGCACCATCGGAACGTCGAGCGAGAAGAACTTCGCCGTGGTCGAGCGCTTCGGCGGCGAGCCGGTCGTGTACGGCGCGGGGCTCGAGCAGCGCGTGCGCCAGCTCGCGCCCAACGGTATCGATGTGGCATTCGACACTGTCGGGACCGACGAGGCGGTGGATGTCTCGCTCGCCCTTGTCGCCGACCGCGACCATGTGGCGTCAGCTGCCGCGATGCGGCGGGCACCGATCGACGGGTTCCACGTGGTTGGTGGAACGGCCCCCGGCAGCGCGGAATTCCGCAAGGTGGTCAGGGCCCGACTTATCGCGCTCGCTGCATCCGGCGAACTCGTTGTGCCGATCGCGCAGGTGTTTCCGTTCGCCGACGCGGTTGAGGCGCTTACTCTGCTCGCGACAGGGCATCCCGGCGGCAAGCTGGCACTCGAAGTCTGAAGGCTAGGCGCCCACGTAGAGCCTGAGGTGCTGCGCGGTCAGCGTCTCAGACGACCCGACGAGGTCGGCCGGGGTTCCCTCGAAGACGATGGTTCCGCCATCCTGCCCTGCACCGGGTCCGACGTCGATGATCCAGTCGGCGTGGGCCATCACCGCCTGGTGATGCTCGATCACGATCACCGTGTTGCCGGCATCCACGAGCCTGTCGAGCAGGGCGAGCAGCTTGTCCACATCGGCGAGGTGCAGGCCTGTTGTGGGCTCGTCGAGCACGTAGATGCCCTTGCCGCCGCCCATATGGATGGCCAGTTTCATGCGCTGCCGTTCGCCGCCTGAAAGCGTGGTGAGCGGCTGGCCGATGGAGATGTAGCCAAGGCCAACGTCGTCGAGCCGCTGCAGGATGTCGTGTGCGGGCCCTTCGGCGAAGAACTCCAGCGCTTCGGCAACCGGCATGGCCAGCACTTCACTGATGTTCTGCCCGTCGAGCGTGTAGCCGAGCACCTCGTCGGTGAATCGCCTGCCTTCGCAGACCTCGCAGACGGTGGCCACCCCGGCGATCATGGCCAGGTCGCTGAAGACGAGACCGATGCCTTTGCAGTTGGGGCACGCGCCCTCGGAGTTTGCGCTGAAGAGCGCGGGCTTCACTTTGTTGGCTTTCGCAAAGGCAGCGCGGATCGGGTCGAGCAGGCCCGTGTATGTTGCCGGGTTGCTGCGCCGCGACCCCCTGATCGGCGCCTGGTCGACGACGGTGACCGAGTCCGACTTCGGCATCGAGCCGTACATGAGCGAGCTCTTGCCTGAGCCGGCGACACCGGTGACGACGGTGAGCACGCCGGTCGGAATGTCGACGCTCACGTCTTTCAGGTTGTGCAGCGTGGCGTGCGTGATCGACAGCTGGCCGGACGCCGATCGGATGTCGCCTCGCAACGATGCCCGATGGTCGAGGTGATTGCCAGTGAGGGTGCCCGACCGCCGCAGCTCGTCGACTGTTCCCTCGAACTGGATGTGCCCGCCGTTCCTGCCGGCTCCCGGCCCAAGGTCGACCACGTGATCGGCGATCGCGATCGTCTCCGGTTTGTGCTCGACGACGAGAACGGTGTTGCCTTTGTCGCGCAGGCGCAGCAGCAGTTCGTTCATGCGCTGGATGTCGTGGGGATGCAGCCCGACGGTCGGCTCGTCGAAAACGTAGGTGATATCGGTGAGCGCTGAGCCGAGGTGCCGAACCATCTTCACGCGCTGGGCCTCGCCGCCGGACAGCGTGCCCGACTTGCGGTCGAGGCTGAGGTAGCCGAGCCCGAGCCCGACGAAGGTATCGAGGGTTTCCTGCAGGGTTGAGATGAGTGGGGCCACCACGGCATCGTCGATGCCGCGCACGAACTCGGCGAGATTCGTGATCTGCATTGCCGAGGCATCCGCGATGTTGGTCGCCCCGATCTTCGAGGACCGCACGGCCTCATTGAGTCGGCTGCCATTGCAGTCGGGGCAGGTGGTGAAGGCGACAGCCCTGTCGATGAAGGCACGGATGTGCGGCTGCACTGCGTCGCGGTCTTTCGACAGGATGCTCTTCTGCACCTTCGGCACGAGACCTTCATACGTCATGTTGATGCCGGTGACCCTGACCTTTGTCGACTCCTTGTACAGGAAGTCCTGCAATTGCTGCTCGGTGAAGTCGGAGATTGGAACATTGGCTGGCACGAATCCGGACTCGGCAAAGATGCGCACCAGCCAGCCGTCAGGCGTGTAGCCGGGAATCGTGATCGCGCCATCTTCTATGGATTTGGTGCGGTCGAACAGCTGGTCGAGGGCGATGTCATTGATCTCGCCGAGCCCCTCGCAGCGGGTGCACATGCCTTCGACGCTGTTGAAGCCGTACATGAATGCCGGGCCGACAGACGGCCGCCCAAGCTTGGAGAACAGGATGCGCAGCATCGCATTCACGTCGGTTGCCGTGCCGACAGTGGAGCGTGAGTTGGCCCCCATGCGCTCCTGGTCGACGATGATCGCGGCCGACAGGTTCTGCAGCAGGTCGACATCGGGGCGGGCAAGACTCGGCATGAATCCCTGCACGAATGCCGAATACGTCTCGTTGATGAGTCGCTGCGCCTCGGCCGCGATGGTGCCGAATACGAGGGAGGACTTGCCCGAACCCGAGACGCCCGTGAAGACGGTCAGGCGACGCTTGGGAATATCGAGCGACACATCCTGCAGGTTGTTGGCGCGCGCACCGCGAATGCGGATGACGTCATGGCTGTCTGCGGGGGAGTCGGTCATGCTGCCATCCTGCCGGAAGCCACCGTCTCCGACCCGCCTGATGGGTGTCGTCGGTATGCCCTCGGCGAACGCGGTGGCGCATTTCAGGGCGCTCACAGCATGCCCTGTCACCGTCGTTTCACACCTCATAAAGGAGCACACCATGGGTTTTCTGGACCGCCTGCTTGGCCGCGAAGAACAGACTTTCCCGCAGCCGGCGCCTCCCCGCCGCAATGCTGCCCAGCGCACCGACGACGAGATCGCGGTCGAGCGCTACCAGTACCTGCTGCGCACTGCCCCTCCCCAGACGATCGAGCGGGTGCACACCGAAGCTTTCTCGAAGCTCACTCCAAAGCAGCGCGATATTCTCTTCGACCAGCTCACGGCCCAGGCCTCGACTGCAAGCGAACGGCCAGCGGATGCCCAGCCTGCAACCCTCGCGCAGGCTGCAACCCGTGCCGAGCTGCAGAACCCTGGCACGATGACCCGCACCCTGAGCGGCGGAGCGATGGGCCCGAGCTTCGGCAGCATGGTCGGCAGCTCCCTGCTGGGCAGCGTCGCGGGCTACGTGATCGGTTCGACACTGATGAACGCTTTCATGCCGATGGGCACGGATTCGAGCGCTTCGGACGCGAGCGCATCCGACTCGAACGACGCGAACTCCAGCGACCCAGGCACTGACTCGGGCAGCGACTCCAACACGACGACCGACGCGAGCGCAGCCGACTCCGGCTCAGACGGCAGTGGCTATGACGGCGGCAGTTACGACGGTGGCGGAGACTTCAGCGGCGGCTCAGACTTCGGCGGTGGCGACTTCGGCGGGGGCGGCGACTTCGGCTTTTAGCCGCATGGCGGTGAGCGGCTCGTCCCTTCGCTACCGGCGGCGGCGCAGCGCGGCATCCTGATCGCTCGCGGCTCCGAATACTCTTCTACAGAGGAGAGACCATGTCGCTGAAGCACCCGAGTGCCACCGTTGATGCCATCGCCGACGCCCCGGTCGATCGCACGTTCGAGATCGCAACCCGCCTGACTCCGGTCGGTTTCTACCCGAAATTCGGGGTGGTGCCAGCTGTGCTCGAGGTGCGAGACCAGACCGGCGAATGGGATGCCCCAGGCCAGACCCGGCAGCTGATGCTGTCTGACGGCGGCTGGGTCATCGAGCACACGAAGGTGGTTGAGCCGTCAACGCTCTTCGCATACGAGCTGACCGACTTCCAGAAGGTTTTCGGGGTGCTCGTCGAGTTCGCACGGGCGGAATGGGTCTACACGGCCGAAGGTGAGGGCACGCGCATCCGCTGGACGTACACGTTTCACGCCCGCCGCGGAGCTGGCCTCGCGCTTTCTGCCATCGTCAGGCTGGCCTGGGCGCCATACATGAGAAGAGTGCTGCCAGGCATCGCCGCAGAGGTTGAGCGCCGCGTCTGACGCATCAGCAGTAGCTCTCTGGCCTCTGCACGCTAGTGACCGACCGGAGCTCCCTCGACGCTCGCACCCTTGCGGATGAAGAATGCTGCTGGAATCGCCAGCAGCGAGATGATCGCGCCGACGATGAACGCGGAGTGCACGCCGCTAGCGGTTGCGGATGCGATGGACGCTCCAGCCGCCTGCTGCTTCAGGATCTGTGCAGACATGATGGTCACGAATAGGGCGGTGCCCGCCGCACCTGCGAGCTGCTGCACAGTGCCGACGATCGCGCTGCCGTGTGAGTAGAGCTGCGGCTTCAGTGATCCGAGACTGGCGGTGAACAGCGGCGTGAACATGAGCGCCAGGCCGATGCTGAGCGTGACGTGTGCGGCAAGCACCCACAGGTACGAACTGTTCTCGTCGAGCATGGTCATGGCCCAGAGGTCCGCGCTTACCAGCACTGATCCGACGACGAGCAGCAGCGTCGGTC
This sequence comes from Microbacteriaceae bacterium, assembly GCA_025464125.1. Taxonomy (GTDB): domain Bacteria; phylum Actinomycetota; class Actinomycetes; order Actinomycetales; family Microbacteriaceae; genus Lacisediminihabitans. Next base: position 5,970 of record JAODLU010000051.1, read on the forward strand.
CGATGCGGTCGTAGAGCCGACCGACGAATGGTGCAAGAAGACCCATGATGAGGCCGCCAGGCAGAAGCAGCAGACCTACCGAGATGACCTCCATCTTGAGCGCGTTCACCAGGTAGAACGGCAGCAGCACGATTACGCCGAACATGGCCATCATCATGACCGCGAACATGGCGATCGACAGCGTGAAGGTGCGTTCCTTGAACGTGCGCAGGTCGAGCAGGGCCTTCTCTGTCTTCTGCAGCTGCACCTGTCGCAACACGAAGAGTACGA
>JAODLU010000097.1 GCA_025464125.1 Microbacteriaceae bacterium
CTTCGGCGCGAAGCCGCCCAAAGGGCAGGAGTTCGACGACCACTACTTCGGTGCGATCCCGGAGCGCGTGCTCGGCTTCATGATGGACACCGAGCGCGAGCTGTTCAAGCTCGGCATTCCCGCGAAGACCCGTCACAACGAAGTTGCACCAGGCCAGTTCGAAATTGCTCCGATGTTCGAGCGTGGCAACGTGGCATCCGACCACCAGCAACTGCTGATGACCACCTTCAAGTCGGTGGCCAAGAAGCACGGCATGGAGTGCCTGTTCCACGAAAAGCCTTTCCAGGGGGTGAACGGTTCCGGCAAGCACGTCAACTTCTCGCTTGGCAACAACGAACTCGGCAGCCTGTTCGTGCCAGGAGACACCCCGCACGAGAACGCACAGTTCCTGGTGTTCTGTGCCGCGACCATCCGCGCGGTTCACCTGTACAGCGGCCTGCTTCGCGCATCGGTTGCCTCAGCATCAAACGACCACCGCCTGGGTGCGAACGAGGCACCGCCCGCGATTATCTCGATCTTCCTCGGCGACCAGCTCGCCGATATCTTCGAGCAGATCGCCAGGGGTTCGCTGAAGACGTCCAAGGGTCGCGGCACCATGAAGATCGGCGTCGACACCCTTCCGGTGCTGCCGACCGACCCGGGCGACCGCAACCGCACCAGCCCCTTCGCGTTCACCGGTAACCGGTTCGAGTTCCGGGCACCCGGTTCGCTGCAGACCGTCGCGGCGCCAATGGTCACGATCAACACGATCATGGCTGAGTCGCTCGACTACATGGCGACTCGCCTCGAGGCCGACGTCGCAGGCGGAGCCGACTTCGACGAGTCCGTCCAGAAGCTGCTGACCGAGATCATCACCGAGCATGGCGATGTCGTCTTCAACGGCGACGGCTACTCAGACGCGTGGCCGATCGAGGCTGAGAAGCGCGGACTGAAGAACCTGAAGACAACGCTCGACGCCCTGCCGGAACTGATCACCGACGAGGCGATGGACCTGTTTGAGAAGTACGGAGTCTTCAACCATCGCGAGATGCACAGCCGTTACGAGATCGGCCTCGAGCAGTACACGCTGACGGTGGGTGTCGAGGCTCGCCTCACTCTCGAGATCGGTGCGACTGCCATCCTGCCGGCGGCAGTGCGGTACCAGACAGAGCTGGCGATGAACGTCAGTGCGCTGACTGCTGCTGGCGTTACAGCTGACAGTGCGGACCTGGATGCAGTTTCCGGCCCGATCGCGGCCCTGCGAACAGCTCTTGGCACGCTGAAGGATGCACTAGAGGCCGATGCAGGGCACGAAGCCCTCGACGAGGCCAAGCACGCACGTGACGCGCTACTGCCGGCGATGCTGTCTGTTCGGGCAGCAGCAGACATCCTCGAGACGATCGTGGCCGACGACCTGTGGCCGCTGCCGACGTACCAGGAGATGCTCTTCATCCTGTAAGTGTCTGCACAGTAGTGTGGCCGGTCGGGCATGGTCCGACCGGCCACACCATTTATGAGCAAAAAACAATCCCCGTGACAAAGTGCTCGCTTTTCATAGAATTGGCACGTGAGTGACACGACAAAGGTGACGACAGGACCAGCTCTTGTCGCGCCTCTGCTGCTGGGCCGCTACCAACCGATTGCCCTTCTCGCCCGTGGCGGCGCGGCATCTGTCTACCGCGGCCAGGACCGGGTGCTCGGCCGGGATGTCGCCATCAAGGTCTTCAGCGCTGGCAGCGAGCTCGACCTCGACCAGTACCGGGCTGAGGTGCGCGTGCTCGCGAGCCTCAGCCATCACGGCATCGTCTCCATCGTGGACGCGGGCATCGACGAGTCTTCGCCAGAGGACCCACGACCGTTCCTCGTGATGGAACTGGTTCGCGGTGGCACGATGGCCGATGCCATTGCGGGCAAAGGCCTTGCAGAGAGACGCATCGGCGAGATCGGTTTCGAGGTGGCCGAGGCGCTCGAATACGTTCACGCCAGCGGTGTTATCCACCGGGACATCACGCCATCGAACATCATGCTCGTCGATTACGGAACAGTGTCCTCACGCCCAAGGGCCAGGCTTACAGACTTCGGTATCGCGATCGACACAGCAGCGACGCCGGCGAATGGGCTGGCCACTGCGGGTACTGCCGCATACATCAGTCCGGAGCAGGCTGGTGCCAGGGCTCTCAGTACGGCCTCGGACATCTACTCGCTCGGCCTGGTGCTGCTCGAATCGTTCACGGGGGTGCGGGCGTTCGCCGGCGACGCGGTAACCACCGTCGCGCTGCGCCTCAGCAGCGAGCCCGAGATCCCTCACAGTGTGCCGAGAGCCTGGCGTCCGCTTCTGCGGCGCATGCTGGAGCGCGATCCCGAGAAACGTCCGTCGGCAGCCGAGGCGGCCGAGAGCATCCGTGCAGCCCTTCGCGCCACCAGCAAGAACTGACGCCTGCGCGCGAGTCACAGGCGGACGAGCGTCACACGATCCTTACCGGCGGCCTTCGACTCGTACATTGCACCATCAGCAGCAGTGAACATGTCGTCGGGGGTCACGGTCCTGCCATCGCTGGCCTCGTAGAGGGCAACACCTATGCTCGCCGTCACCGGATGCGCCAGCGAGATGCCCTCCTGCAGTTCTCGCACCGCTTCGACAATGCGCTCGGCGATGCCGCGGGCTGCGACATCGTCTGCGTCCTCGCAGATGACGACGAACTCGTCTCCACCGAACCTGCCGATCATGTCGCTGCCACGAACCACCGATCGAAGGCAGTTCGAAACCGCGACGAGCACTGCGTCCCCCGCAGAGTGCCCGAGATTGTCGTTGACAGCCTTGAACCCGTCGAGATCGAGGAACACGAGGGCCATCGACCGTGAGCCGTCGATGGAGGATGCGAGCGCCTCGCCCATGCGCTCCTGCAGCAGCTTGCGGTTCGCAAGCCCGGTCAGCTGGTCGTGCAGCGCAAGCTGTTCGAGCTGTCGCTGGAGCCGGATGCGCACCAGCACCTGGGCTGCCTGGCTCGCAAGCGCCGCGTGGAGGTGGAGGTCGGCTTCGTCCAGTTCGCGTTCTCGGCCGAAGAAGCAGACGAGCGCTCCGACCCTGGCTCCATCGTCGATAACCGGCACAGCGCTCAGCGCGCTGACCCGCACAGCGCGCCTCGAGTGGCCCAACCCAGGCAGCACCAGGTCTACGTCTCCTGCCGACCGCACAACGAGCATGGAACGTTCACCCAGTTCGGCGCTCTGGAGCAGGGATGGGCCGCCGGCGAGCATCCCCTCGAGCGGGTTGATGCCTGCCACGCGCACGAGCGCACCCGAGCTGTCGGCCAGGAGCACAGCAGCAGCTGATGCGGAGAAGGCGTCACGTGCACTGGTCACCATCGCCTCGGCGAGAGCCTCTTCGGTTCGGGCAGCGGTGAACGCGACTGCCGCGTCGCGCAGGATCCGCACCCGGGTTTCGGAGGCTTCAGCTGCCCGTCTTGCGGCCAGCAGGTCACGCTCATAGTCCTGGCGGCCGGTCGAGTCGAACACTGCTGTGCGCACAAGCTTCGGTGTTCCATCGGCATTGCGAGCAATCACAGAGTTGACGAGGGTAGAAAGAGCTGAACCGTCAGCTCGAATGACGATCAACGCAACCTCGCGCACCTCCCCCTGCAACTGCAGCACCGGCATGTATCGCGTTTCGTGGAACAGCTGGCTGCCGCGTGCCAGAAGGCTGCGGAACGTCACCCCGATGAGCTGTTCCCGACTGAAGCCCGTCCATTCGAGAAAGGTCGTGTTCACCTGCAGGATCACGCCATCCGGCGTCATCGTCAGGTACCCGCATGGAGCTCGTTCATAGAGCTCTTCGAATGAATCCGGCTCGACAACAACGTCCGTCACGCGAGAAAGGCCCGGATCTGCTTCTCTACCTGGTCTGGTGCCGAGAGGTTGGGAATGTGCCCGGTGGCCTCCATCAGCACGAAGGAACTGCCGGGAATCTCGTCGTGCACGTAAGTGCCTACCGCAAGGGGCGCGATGATGTCATCGGTGCACTGCAGCACGAGCGTTGGCGTCGTGACAGCCCGCAGGTCCGCACGGTTGTCCGAGAGAAATGTCACGCGAGCGAACTGCCTGGCGATGGCCGGGTCGACGCTGCAGAAACTCGACGTGAGCTCCTCTCCGAGCTCAGGACGATCCGCGTTGCCCATGATCGCCGGCGCCATGGCGGATGACCAGCCGAGGTAATTGGAATCGAGGTCGTCGAGCAGTGCGTCGATATCCGACTGCTCGAAACCCCCGAAATAGTCGCCTCGGTTGACGTAGCGAGGGGAAGGACCCACAAGAACCAGCGCGCCGAATCTTGCCGGTTCGCGGTTGGCGGCGAGCACGCCGATCATCGAACTCACCGAGTGCCCGACGTAGACGACATTCCACAGGTCGAGCTGTTCGATGATCTCTATCACGTCTTCGGCGTATCCGTGCAGCGAGTCATATTTGCCCCTGTCGTACGCGGCAAGGTCTGAGCCGCCTGCTCCGACGTGATCGAACAACACCACCTTGAAATCCGCGGCAAACGCGGGAGCGACGAAACGCCACATCTCCTGGCTGCAGCCAAACCCGTGCGCGAACATGATGGGGCGCCCGCCGATGTTGCCTGAGACGTGCACGTTGTTGCGGCGCACAGCATCCACGACGGGGGCGGGGGTTGACGTCATCACAACTCCTGGGCTAGGTGCGCAAGTCGACCCCGAAAGTGGCCCGCGCGCGCGAGTTCCAACGCTAGCCGGGGCAGGGAGACGAATCAATTGTGAACTCACGGGCGAAGGTGCGTACTGTACACACCTTCTTCCAGAAAAGAAGGGCGGTTGACCACGGGCTGCCGCCAGACGACGGTTAGTCGTGGCTGCCGGAGTTGGGAGTCAAGTTCATTCGACTTTCGCCAAGCCCCGCGACAAGGCAAAGAGGGAGCGAGCATGGTGACATCGGGCGAGCGGAAGCGGCTCTCCGACGAACTTCCTGGCGCCATCGAGCGGGGCGAAATTCTCGCCTGGTACCAGCCGCAACTCGATATCGCGAGTGGCCGGATCGTGGCGGTCGAGGCACTGAGCCGGTGGATGCACCCCGAGCTGGGCATCCTGCTTCCCAACGTGTTCATCCCGCTGGCTGAGCAGAACGGCAGCATCCACGACCTTGGCACCCTCATGTTCGACCTGGGGTGCAGGAGCGCAGCTGACTGGCATGCGCGCGGGATGCCGATCGAGGTGTCGATCAATGTCTCGGCGACGCAACTCGAGCGGTCGGGTTTCGAAGCACACCTGGTGGACTGCCTCGAAGAATCGGGTGCCGATGCTCACGCCCTCGTGCTGGAGATCACCGAGACGCAGCCGATCGACGACTTCGCGCGCACCGGCTCCAGGCTCCGGTCGCTGCGTGAACTCGGTTTCGGCATTTCGATCGACGATTTCGGCACAGGGCACTCAACGCTCGAACAGGTGCTCAGGCTTCCAGCAACCGAGATCAAGATCGACCAGTCAGTCGTGCAGGACGATCCGGATGGCTTTCGTCCAAGCATGGCTTCGACAGTGAACCTGGCCAGGCTTCGCGGGCTTCGAGTGGTCGCCGAGGGCATCGAGACATCAAATCAGCTGGAGCTCGTTCGCCGGCTCAAGTGTGATCGGGCGCAAGGCTTCCTGATCGGACCACCCGGTCCGCGTGCCGAGGTAGAACAACTCATATTCGCTGGCTCGAGCGGAGCGTAGGTCTACAAGACCTCGTCGAGGTCGACGCCGAGTTCGATCTGTTCGTGATCGACCGACTTCTCAGCCGACGTTTCGCCCGCCGAAGAATCGCCGCCGACATCGAGCTGGGTCCAGCTCACCGGCATGCCCGGAGAGAACAGGATGTCAATTCCAGGGCCGGTGCGGAGGGGCGGGATGTTGACGTATCCACCCCCTGCCTGGATGGCGGCCAGGATCTTCGCTCGCAGTTCGATGACGGGTTCGGGGAGGAAATAATCCTTGCCATCAACCGTGAGCCTGTTAACAATCACCAAGAAACCCCGTCTTTCGCGCGTGCAGCCGGGAACGGCCAGCACTGCAAGGGTACGCCCGGCGGCGTGCTGCAAAGGATCGCGCCAGCGCACCGTATCCTGAGTAGTGCGCAATCGCGCGGCAGCTGTTTGGGAGACCACGTGGGCGTTCTGAAGTACGACGGCGACGAGTTCGATTTCGACGACCGCGTGTTGACCCACCTGCAGATCGTCATCAGCACGAAACTGCGGCGCGGTGAAAACTTCTTCCTGTCATGGACTCAGCCTCTAGAGCGCGGCAGCGGACGCCATGCCATCTGGATCGACAACGGCCTGCCGCTGCACTTCTTCTACAGCGGATCCCGTGCTGCAGCGATCAACCGTGAGTGGATCGAAACACTTCTGCTGTCTGCGGGCCGTGCGTCAGGTCTCTACCTGAGCGACGAGCCGGAGCCACGCGGAGCCACAGCGGCCCCCTAGCTCTCTCCGGTCAGCTGCAGGTTCACGAAGAACCCGTCCCACGTGGCACGCCCCCCGATGAATCGGATCGCGAGACCCGAGGTCTCGAACTGCTCGCGACTGACACACGCTGCATCGGCATGGGGCGACGCCTCGCTTGCAGCATTCCGTGTGGCGACAAAGCAGTAACCCTGGTCGTCGCGAGTGCGCGCCAGCCACAGCGCCACGCCTTTTGATCGCTGGTCGACCAGGCGAGCCGAGCCCTCATCGACGCCGACGATGTCGAACTCGAGGTGCGCATCGCCGTTCGCGCTCTCGAACCACGATTCGGCGGCCGCAGGATTGCCCGGCGAGGTTCCAGTGCCGAGACTCGGCCGCACGGGTTCGGTAACGCGGAACGGGTCGGATGTCGGATTGATCGTCGAGCTCGCTACAGGCCGCGCTGAACCCGCCGCGCCGCCGATGGCCGCCCCGGCGAGTATGCCGACCGCAAGGATCGCGACCCCCCAGGCGATCAACCTCCGCAGCGCCGGGCCGCTCGGCAGAAGTCCTGTGCGCAGGGGTTCGCCCGGCACTTCGTCCTGTGTGTGCTCCGGCGAAGTATGCGCTGGCGCAGGGCTAGCGGGTGTCGCTGCGCTGTCGGAACGGGACGTGGATGCAGCGGCCGAATCCATCGCGGCGAGCTGCTGCTGCGCGGCCAGCGACGCCTCACGCTGCTGCGGTGTGGATGCGCGGCCGAACGCTATCGACTGCAGGCGGGCGCGCTCGGCATCCGTTTCTCGAGGCATGACCGAACGTTACTCCCGCAATTTTCGACTCGCGGCCACTCTCCCGGTGCGCTTGCAGTCAATCGCTGGTACCGTCGATGACTGGTCAGCTGGCCGCAAATCCGGCGCCACTTCTCACCTATGACTGATACTTCACGCCGTTCCCGCATCGTCGCCGCAGCTCGCGCAGAGCTGCGGAGGCCGATCCTGCATCCCCGCACCCACGGTCGGTTCGCGATCGGGGCATTCGCAGCGGTGGCAGTGCTCACGGCCCTGGCGGTGCTCATCCCTCCGCCATCGAGCGAGGCAGAGGCGCTGAAGTCTTACATCAAGGCCCACGCGCAGTCCTTCATCGCCTCCAGGCACATCGCAGCCGCCCTGCCCCTTCGTGACAGTTATGACGCCTCCCCCGGTATCCCAACGCTCATGGCCAGCGGAACTAATCACGACTGGGCCAGACTGGTCATGCTTTACGCTGGCTGGCCGATGACCGAAGCGAACGTCACCGTGATGACCCGCTGGATGCGCCAGGAGAATGGCGCCGCCAGCTGGTGGAACCGCAACAACCCACTCAACACTGGTGCTGGCGGGTTCGGCACATATCCAGACCTGCGCACAGCGGCAGAGAGCGTAGCGAAAACTCTCAAGACCAGCCCGGGCTACGCGGGCATCGCTGCGGGCTTCGCGTCAGGGGCAAGTACTGAAGCGACTGAGCAGGCTATCTGGGCCTCTCCGTGGGCTACAGGCCACTACGCGAACGGCGGGCACTGGCACTACACGCCGGTCGACGAAGTGAAGGCACCTGGCGACGCCTGGTAGCCC
>JAODLU010000099.1 GCA_025464125.1 Microbacteriaceae bacterium
GCACCTGCACCCGGTGACTGACAAGGCCCTTCACCGGTCGCTGCACGTCAAGCACTTCGAGGTCGAAGCCATTGCCGACAATGCTGCCGGAGTCAGCTTCCTGGCCGCCGGACTCCGGATAGAGCGAAGTTTCGGCGAGGATGACCTCGACAATGTCTCCTGCAGCGGCGCGATCGACTGACGCTCCGTCTTTGACCAGTCCAAGAATTGTCGTGTCGGTGTCAAGAAAGTCGTAGCCGGTGAATACGGTTTCGCCTTTGGCGCGAAAAGCGCTGTATACCGACAGGTCGGCCAGCAGGGTCTTCTTGGCTTTGGCGTCAGCCTTCGCCATGGTGCGCTGCTCGAGCATCAGCGCGTCAAAGGCATCCCGGTCGACTGTCAGCCCGGACTCCTCAGCGATCTCAAGAGTCAAATCGATCGGGAAACCGAACGTGTCATGCAGCAGGAAGGCAGTGTCACCGGCGAGCTGTGGCGCACCGGTGGATTTGGTCTTATCTACTGCGACGTCGAGGATCACGGTGCCGCTCGCCAGCGTGCGCAGGAAGGTCTCCTCTTCGGCGTACGCGAGCCGCCCGATACGGTCGTAATCGGTCGCGACCTCGGGGTATGCGGCCTTCATGGCATCTCGTGATGCGGGAAAGAGCTCACCGAACGTTGCAGTGTCCACGCCGAGCAGGCGCATCGACCTCACGGTTCGACGAAGCAGCCGACGCAGGATGTATCCGCGCCCCTCATTCGACGGTGTCACCCCGTCAGCCATCAGCATGAGACCTGAGCGCACGTGGTCGGCGATGACGCGCATCCGCACATCGTCCTCGTGATCCGCACCGTAACGACGCCCTGACAGCTGCGACGCCATGTCGAGCACCGGGCGAACCTGGTCGATCTCGTAAAAGTTGCCGACCTCCTGCTTGATGAAGGCGACGCGCTCGAGTCCCATGCCGGTGTCGATGTTCTTCTTCGGCAAATCCCCGAGAATCTCGAAGTCCTTGCCGGACCCCGGACCTCGGAGGTATTGCATGAACACGAGGTTCCAGATCTCGACGTAACGGTCGTCGTCGGTGGCCGGGCCGCCGTCGGCTCCGAATGCCGGCCCCCTGTCGAAGAAGATCTCGGAACAGGGCCCTGCTGGCCCCGGTTGCCCGGTCGACCAGTAATTGGTGTCCATGTCGAGTCGTTGGATGCGCTGCTCAGGCAGGCCGGCAATCGTGCGCCACAGCCTGAAAGCCTCGTCGTCATCCTTGTACACGGTCACCCAGAGATCATCCGGAGAGAATCCGTACCCGCCATCGGTCTCCGACGACGTCAACAGCTCCCACGCATACGTGATGGCCTGCTCTTTGAAGTAATCACCGAACGAGAAGTTGCCATTCATCTGGAAAAACGTGCCGTGCCGTGGGGTCTTGCCAACTTCCTCGATGTCCAGCGTTCTGATGCACTTCTGCACGCTTGTCGCGCGGGGGAAGGGCGCAGGAACCAGGCCGGTGAGGTATGGCACGAAGGGCACCATGCCTGCGACTGTGAAGAGGAGTGTTGGATCGTCGCTGACGAGGGATGCTGATGGTACGACGGTGTGGCCGCGCGCGGCGAAATAATCGAGCCAGCGCGTGCGAATGTCAGCGGTCTGCATGGTGTCCTGGGATCGGGGCCGGGTAGACCCCGACGGCGTGTGGTGTTCTAGCTCTTACTGCGAAGATCGGCGATGACGCCCTCAGCATCCGCGACGGCGGCACGGAGTTCGGCCTCGCGGGTCTTGAAGCCCTCGACGACTGCGCCGGAGAATTCCTTCGCGCGACTGTCGACGTCTTCGAAAAACTTCTTGCCTTCCGGGGTCTTGTTGAACTGGTGGGCTGCGATGAAACCGACGCCGACGCCGAACGCGAGCAACAGCAAAGACTTCATGTGGAGTTCTCCCTCGTGAGTTACAGGGATCCAGCTTACTTCGAACCGCGGTGTCGCCTGAGGCTGAGGATTGCGGCCCTCACCGCTCCGCTGAAACCGGCGATCCTGATCAGCGGACCACCGAGAGTCGCCGCGAACAAAGCGATCAGCGAGGAGACGTTGGCGGTTGCCTCGGCGACTCCGCTGGTGATCGTGTCCACCCTCACCAGCTGCTTATTGGCCTCAGTGAGCGTGATCGCTGCCTCGTCGAGAATGGGAGTGACGCCTTCGGTGAGCCCTTTGATCGAGTCCCGCGCCTCGTCGAAAACACGACCGAGTTTGAGAAGGGGGACTGCAAGGAGCCCGACCAGCACCGCGAAAACTCCTGCAGCTATGAGGCCAGCAATGTCTCCACCGGTCATGAGATTCACCATTCGTTGAGAAACGAGAAAGGGCGGACCGCCCGAAGGTGATCCGCCCCAACTGTACTGAAGGCTGTGTACCGGAGACCCTAGCGAGCCGCGTAGTACTCGACGACGAGCTGCACTTCGCACGTGATCGGAACTTCGGCACGCTTAGGGCGACGCACGAGGCGCGCCTGCAGTTTGTCGATCTCGACCTCGAGGTAAGACGGCGTCTTCGGCAGCACATCGACATGAGCGCCGGCAGCAGCGACCTGGAACGGCTCCATGCCTTCGCTCTTCGGGTGTACGTGAATCAACTGGCCCGGCTTGACGCGGAACGACGGGCGGTCAACGCGCTGGCCGTCGACCAGGATGTGGCGATGAACGATCATCTGGCGAGCCTGCGCGGTGGTGCGCGCGATCGCCGCACGAACTACGAGGGCGTCGAGACGCATTTCGAGCTGCTCGACCAGGTTTTCACCGGTCAGGCCAGCTGCACGACGAGCTTCTTCGAACTGGATCTTGAGCTGGGCCTCGCGGATGCCGTACTGGGCACGAAGGCGCTGCTTCTCGCGGAGACGGACTGCGTAGTCGCTGTCGGTCTTGCGCTTGGTGCGGCCGTGCTCCCCCGGAGGGTACGGGCGCTTCTCGAGGTACTTTGCGGCCTTCGGGGTGAGCGGAATGCCCAGCGCACGCGACAGGCGCGTCTTGCTGCGGGTACGTGACTTGGTAGACACGGTTTCCTTTCGATTCTCTTCGCCCCACCTGCAGAAGACCCGCACAGTGAGGCACGCGCGTGAGCGCGAACAAATGGGAAGAGGGGTTTGGTCGAGATTTCAGACCGAGGGAGAGCTTAGCAGATGGCTACTCGCCGCGGATGATCCTGCGCAACTTGTCCAGCCGCGGCTTCACCTCGCGTTCGTTACCGTGTTCGGTCGGCTCGTAATATCTCGTTGAGAGCAGCTCGTCAGGCAGGTACTGCTGTTGCACCACGCCGAGTTCGGAATCGTGGGAGTACTGGTAACCCTTGCCATGGCCGAGTCGTTTCGCACCGGGGTAATGCGCATCGCGCAGGTGCACTGGCACCCGGCCGATCTTGCCTGCCCGCACATCTGCTATCGCCCTGTCGAGCGCCATATACGAAGCGTTCGACTTGGGCGCGGTAGCCAGGTAGACGACAGCTTCTGCCAGCGGGATGCGCCCCTCTGGCATGCCGACGTACTGCACGGCATCCGCGGCGGCGACCGCAATCACCAGGGCCTGCGGATCAGCCATGCCGACGTCTTCGGCTGCACTGATCATGATGCGCCGGGCAATGAAGCGCGGATCTTCACCAGCCTCGATCATGCGCGCGAGGTAATGCAGTGATGCATCGACGTCTGAGCCTCGCACTGACTTGATGAATGCGCTGATCACGTCGTAGTGCTCGTCGCCATTTCGGTCGTAGCGAAGCAATGCGCGATCCACGGCAAGCGACACAGTCTCGGCTGAGATAACGGGCTTCTCGTCACCGGCGGTTGACGTTGCCGAGAGTGCCGCTGCTTCGAGCGCGGTGAGCGCTCGCCTCGCATCACCCGAAGCCAGCCGGATGATCGTCGCCCTGGCGTCCGGTTCAAGCACGACCTTCTCTGCGAGGCCTCGTTCGTCGACCACCGCGCGGTCAACCAGCAGGCCGAGGTCATCGTCGCTGAGGGTTTCCAGCGTGAGAAGCAGGGATCGCGATAGCAGCGGCGAAATCACCGAAAACGACGGGTTCTCGGTAGTCGCTGCGACGAGGATCACCCAGCCGTTTTCGACCCCCGGCAGAAGGGCATCCTGCTGGGCTTTTGAGAAACGATGAATCTCGTCAAGGAACAACACCGTCGAGAGTCCGTAGAGGTCCCTGGAGGACATCGCCTGTTCCATCACCTCGCGCACGTCTTTGACTCCGGCATTGACCGCTGAGAGCTCGACGAACTTTCGACCGGAACTGTGCGCAATCGCCTGAGCGAGGGTTGTCTTGCCTGTGCCCGGCGGTCCCCACAGGATCACGGAGACTGAACCCTGCTCCCCCGTCTTGTCTGAGGCGAGGCTGACGAGTGGCGAGCCAGGACCAAGAAGGTGCCGCTGGCCAGCCACCTCATCGAGGCTCCTGGGTCGCATGCGTACGGCGAGCGGCGTTGCTCCGCCACGCAATCCGAGCTGGGTGTCCGCCATGGAGGCAATCGTACGTGCGACCTCCGGCAGCGACTCTCCGATAAAGTTCTGGAGGGCATCCGCCCGCAGCATCGACGGAGGACACGTGGCACCCAGCAAGAACGCCGAGCGCGACGCACGCGAGGCCAGGGAGAGGCTTCGCCGCTACAGCGCCCGACAGGCAGTGCACGGTGCCCAGGTCACGCGTCGCCGCCGCGACAACCTCATAGCCATCATCGGGGTGCTCGTCGTAGTCGCCCTGGCCACTGTCACACAGGTGTTTTACTTCACGGCCGGACCCGGCACGCCAACCGCAACACCGTCACCGGCCGCCACCGCGGTCGCGGGAGCGAACAGCGGCGATGTGCCGGCGAAGTCCCTGGCGGAGAGCCGCACCTGGACTGGCTCGCTGACGCTCAACAAGGTGAAACTCGGTATCGAACTCGATGGTGCGAAAGCACCACAGGCGACATCAGTTTTCGTGGACCTTACCAAGAAGGGTTTTTACACGAAGACCGGCGATACCTGCCACAGGCTGACCACTGGTGACACGCTCAAAGTCATCCAGTGCGGCTCGATCGACAGCAACGGTTCAAGTGGGCCGGGCTTCTTTTTCGGTCCCCTCGAAAACGTTCCGGTCGATGGCGTCTACCCCGCAGGAACGATCGCCATGGCGCGATCCACCGATCCATACAGCCAGGGCAGCCAGTTCTTTATCACTTATGCCGACAGCACTCTCGACACGGCCGCGACCGGCGGTGGGTATACGGTCGTCGGGCACGTGACGAGCGGGCTCGACACCCTGGTTTCCGATATCGCGAGCGCCGGTGTCGCTGACGGATCTACGGATGGCGCTCCGGCGATCGCCACGAAAATCACTCAGGCATCGGTGAAGTAGGTCGAGGCACCTCGGCCAGCATCTGGTCGAAGCTCGGACTGGCCATGACGGGCTGGCCATGATTGGGGCACGGGCTGTGCAATAGGCTGGTGACCGGCGATTTTACGATCGCCACGACAGCAAGGTGAAACTTTTGGCGACAAACGAGCAGGCCCCATGGGGTCGCGTAGATGAGACGGGTACCGTCTTCGTGCGCGAAGGCGAGACCGAGCGCGCGGTCGGTCAGTATCCCGATGGCTCGCAAGAAGAGGCGCTCGCCTACTTCCAGAGAAAGTTCACGGAGCTTGCGGGCCAGGTAACACTTCTGGAGCAGCGCATCAAACGCGGCACGGCCGCAGCCGATGTCGCCAGGACGATCTCAAACCTCAAGGTCACTGTCGGCTCAGCCAACGCCGTAGGCGACCTTTCCTCTCTCTCCGCCCGCCTTGACGCGCTCGACGGTGCTGTCGGTGAACTGACCGAGAAGCAGACGGCTGAGACGAAAGCCGTCACGCAGCAGGCAATCGCGGAGCGCGAGGCACTGGTCGTCGAGGCCGAGCGTCTCGCGGCACAGGATCCCTCGAAGGCCCAGTGGAAGCAGGTCACTGCCACCCTGGACGAACTTTTCGCTCGCTGGCAGAAGCACCAGGCAGACGGCCCGCGCCTTCCAAAAACTGAGAGCAATGATCTCTGGAAGCGTTTCCGTGCCGCTCGCACGACCATCGAGACGCACCGCAAGGCCTTCTTCGCAGAACTCGACACAGTGCATAAGGACGCCAGGAACAAGAAGCAGGAACTGGTCGAGAAAGCCGAGGCCCTTCTGGCAAAAGGCCTTGATGGCATCCCTGTCTACCGTTCCCTGCTCGACGAGTGGAAGGCAGCAGGCCGCGCTGGCAAGAAATTCGATGACGCGCTCTGGGCACGCTTCAAAGCAGCTGGTGACGCGCTCTACGCCGCGAAATCCGAGGTAGACGCGAAAGACAACGAAGAGTTCAGCGCGAATCTCGAAGTCAAGCAGGCGCTGCTCAAGGAGGCTGAGCCGCTGCTCACCGAGACCGACCGGGAGAAGGCCAAGAGCACCCTCCTGTCGGTGCAGCGCCGTTGGGACGCTGTTGGCAAGGTGCCCCGCGACAAGGTAAAAACTGTCGAGGACCAGATGCGAAGGATCGAGACCGCGGTTCGCAAGCTCGACGACGAGCACTGGCAGAAGAGCAACCCTGAGCGCATCGCGCGAGCCGAGGGCCTCACCGGCCAGCTGCAGGATGCTATTGCGAAGCTGGAAACCGAGCTGGCTACGGCTAAAGCAAACGGTGACAAGAAGAAGATCGCCGATGCCCAGGACGCACTCGACGCGCGAAAGGCCTGGTTGAAGGCGATCGGCTAACAGCCGACTTCCTCCACAGATTCGCTGCATCGAACAGGGCGTGGGTGTGTTTGCCTGCATCCTTGGCGCATGCGACTCGCACCAGTACTCTCCAGTTCAGATCTGCCGTCTGCTGAACTCCAGGCCGCCCGGCTCGATGGCGAGCTTTATGCAGTCGACGGCTGCTTCAGTCCGATTGACCAGATCGAGCGCCGCGAATTGCGAGCGGGTTCGCTGGCTGCGCGCCTCCATCCCCGCCTGATTGGCGAACAGCGCACCGCAGCCTGGGTG
>JAODLU010000105.1 GCA_025464125.1 Microbacteriaceae bacterium
CAGGACGACCGCGCCCTCGTAGTTGTTCAGTGCGTCCAGGATCTCGAGCCGGGAAGCGGGATCGAGGTTGTTGGTCGGTTCGTCGAGCAGCAGCACGTTCGCGCCGGACACGACGATCATCGCAAGCGCCAGGCGAGTCTTCTCGCCACCGGAGAGCACCCCCGCCAGCTTCGTGGCGTCATCCCCCGTAAAGAGGAACGAGCCGAGCACGCGGCGCGCCTCGGTCTCCGTGATGTTCGGGGATGACGAGACCATGTTCTGCAGCACGGAACGCTTCACGTCGATCGTCTCGTGCTCCTGGGCGTAGTAGCCGATTCGGAGCCCGTGACCCGGCTCGAGCTGGCCGGTATCAGGCTGGTCAACGCCGGCGAGTATGCGCAACAGGGTTGTCTTGCCAGCGCCGTTGAAGCCGAGGATGACCACCTTTGACCCGCGGTCGATCGCGAGGTCGACGGCCGTGAAGATTTCGAGAGACCCGTAGCTCTTGCTTAGGTTGGACGCCATCAGGGGCGTGCGGCCACACGGCGCGGGCTCCGGGAAGCGCAGCTTGGCAACGCGGTCTACCGCACGAACCTCTTCGAGGCCGGACAGCATTTTCTCCGCGCGCCGTACCATCTGGTGGGCGGCAGCGGCCTTCGACGCCTTCGCGCCGAACTTGGCGGCCTGCAACTGCAGCACGCCGGCCTTCTTCTCGACGTTAACGCGCTCCTTCTTGCGGCGCTCCTCGTCGGCTGCTCGCTGGCGCTGGTAGTGCTTCCAGCCCATGTTGTAGATATCGATAACCTGGCGGTTGGCATCGAGGTAGAAGACCCGGTTTACGGTCTCTTCCACCAGTTCCACATCGTGGCTGATCACAATCAGTCCGCCCTGGAAGTTCTTCAGGAACTCTCGGAGCCAGGTGACGGAGTCCGCGTCGAGGTGGTTGGTCGGCTCGTCGAGCAGCATTGTGTCGGCACCCGAGAACAGGATGCGGGCCAGCTCGATGCGACGACGCTGCCCGCCCGACAGTGTCGACAGCGGCTGGTCGAGAATGCGGTCTGGCAGGCTCAGGTTGCTGGCGATGGAGGCGGCTTCGGCCTCTGCCGCGTACCCACCAAGTGCGGTGAAGCGATCCTGGAGGTTGCCATACGTCTTCATGGCCTTCTCGCTCACAGCAGGGTCAGCGTCGGCCATCGCAACTGCAGCAGTGTCCATGCCGAGCATGATCTGCCCGAGCCCCCTGGCGTCCAGGATGCGGGTGCGCGCAAGATCTTCCGGATTACCGGAGCGAGGATCCTGCGGAAGGTAGCCGATCTCACCGGTGCGGTCGATCGAGCCGCCCGTTGGCTGGCCCTCGCCCGCGAGGATCTTGGTGAGCGTTGTCTTGCCTGCACCGTTGCGGCCGACGAGCCCGATCTTGTCGCCGCGTTCGACGCGAAAAGTGACGTCCTCCATGAGCATGCGTGCGCCAACACGCAGTTCGAGGCCGTTGACGGCGAGCACAGGCAGCATCCATTCTTTGTGTTGTCTCACGACAACGGGAGGGAGGGGTTGGCCTCTAGTATATTTCGTGGGCCTGTACGCGAGCGCCCGCACACCACGGTTCCGCACCAAGGAGATAACGATGTCCACTCCCCTCACCCTGTCTCTCGGTCGACCGACACTCGCCGACCGCCTCCTGACCCGCGGAATCGGTTCCGACCTGGTGCTCGTGGCTGCTGGGGCAGGTCTCACCGCCATCGCCGCCCAACTGGTCATTCCGCTCTGGCCGGTGCCCATCACCGGGCAAACGCTCGCGGTGCTTCTGGTGGGCAGCACGCTCGGTGCCACCCGCGGAGTGCTGTCGATGATTCTGTACGCCCTGCT
The DNA here is from genome assembly GCA_025464125.1 of Microbacteriaceae bacterium. Taxonomy (GTDB): domain Bacteria; phylum Actinomycetota; class Actinomycetes; order Actinomycetales; family Microbacteriaceae; genus Lacisediminihabitans. Next base: position 1,846 of record JAODLU010000105.1, read on the forward strand.
CGGCATCTTCGGGCTTCCCGTGTTCAGCGAGGGCACCCACGGCCTCACCATCGTCATGGGTCCGACAGGCGGCTACATCATTGGCTTCATCCTCGCCGCGGCGCTCACCGGATGGCTCGCGCAGCGCTCGTGGGACCACCGCCTGCTCGGCGCGATCCTTTCATTCCTCGCCGGAAGCGCCGTGACCTTCGCGGTCGGCCTCCCCTGGCTTGCAGTGTCGCTCGGCCTGAACCTCCAGCAGACGCTCGTCGCCGGCCTGTACCCGTTCATTATCGGCGGGATCGTGAAGGCTGTACTCGCGGCCGGATTCATCCGTCTGGCCTGGTTGGGCATCAACCGCAACGATGAGCGCAACGCCGAAGATAAGGCCATGTAGCGCCAGCAATCATCAGCACGCATGAAGAAGGCCCCCGCCGAAAGGTGGGGGCCTTCTTTTCATAGCTTCGGTTCATGAGTTACATCGAGTAGCGAGCTACATCGAGAAGCCGAGTGCCCGCATCATGTCGCGACCATCGTCGGTGATCTTCTCAGGGCCCCACGGCGGCATCCAGACCCAGTTCATGACGAACTGGTCCACGATGCCGTCGAGCGCCTGCGCGGTCTGCTCTTCGATGATGTCGGTGAGAGGGCATCCGGCTGAGGTAAGCGTCATGCTGATGATGAGGGCGGTGTTCTCTTCGTCCCAGGTGAGGTCGTAAATCAGGCCGAGGTCGACGATGTTGACGCCGAGCTCGGGGTCGACGACGTCTTTCAGTGCCTCCTCGATCTGGTCGAAGAGTGCCGGTGCCAGTGCGACTGCCATAGTTCTAGCCTACGTTCGCTTCTGCGGCGTCGGTAGATACCGGCAGGAACCGGTCGTAGCCTTCGTTTTCAAGACGGTCGGCGAGTTCACGGCCGCCCTCTTCAGCTACGCGACCGTCGACGAAAACGTGCACGAAGTCGGGCTGGATGTAGCGCAGGATTCGCGTGTAGTGGGTAATCAGCAGAAGACCGAGCCCCGTGTTCTCACGCGCGCGGTTCACGCCCTCTGAAACGATTTTGAGCGCGTCGACGTCGAGGCCTGAATCGGTCTCGTCCAGCACCGCGAACTTCGGTTTCAGCAACTCGAGCTGCAGGATCTCGTGGCGCTTTTTCTCACCACCGGAGAAACCCTCGTTGACGTTGCGGTCCTTGAACGAAGGATCCATGCGCAGGTTCTTCATCGCCGCTGAGACCTCCTTGGTCCAGGTGCGGATGGAAGGCTGCTCGCCGTCGATCGCGGTCTTGGCCGTTCTCAGGAAATTGGTCACCGCGACGCCGGGAATCTCGACCGGATACTGCATGGCAAGAAAGACGCCGGCGCGAGCGCGAGCATCCACAGTCATCTTCAGCAGGTCCTCGCCGTCGAGCAGCACTTCACCGCTCTCGACGTGGTACTTGGGATGCCCGGCGATCGTATAGGCGAGGGTCGACTTGCCCGAACCGTTCGGACCCATGATGGCGTGGATTTCGCCCTGGGCAACCCTGAGGTCGACACCTTTGAGAATCTGCTTGGTTCCCTGTTCGGTCTCGACACTGACGTGCAGGTCCTTGACTTCCAAAACTGACATGACTGTTGCTTCCTAGGGTGTGACGACTGGCGTCGGGTCGATGTAGATGTCGCCGTCGACGATGGATACGGCGAACACGGGGACTGGCTCGTACGCGGGAAGTGTGAGCGGCTTTCCGGTCTCGAGAGAGAACTGGGACCCGTGAGCCCAGCACTCGAGGGTGCTTTCTTCGACAAAGCCCTCCGCGAGCGAAATGTCTCCGTGAGTACAGGTATCGCCAATCGCATGAACGGCGCCTGCTGAATCACGAACGAGGGCGATAGGTGTGCCGTCGATGACTACAC
>JAODLU010000138.1 GCA_025464125.1 Microbacteriaceae bacterium
AACTCGGCCGTAAGAGCCTCCGTGCGCTCAGCTATCGCGGCAGTACCCCACGCGGCAATCTCGGAGAGTCGCCGCGTCGGCCCTATAGCGCTCCTGGGGTAGAGCGCAGCTTGCTTCTCAGGGAAGGATGCGTCCCCAGCTCGCTCCGCCAGGGGTTGCTCGAGCAGGGCCAGATTGCCCAGCGTCCCTGCGATGGCGCGATGGCTGTTCTGCTCGTCTTCGCTGTAGTCGACCCAATGGCGCACACCGTCTCCGGTCCAGCTGTCGGACGGCGAGAGCGGAAATATATGTTCGAGCTCGAGGCCAGCCAGGTCGCCGACGTGTGCAAGACGCCCGAGCACATAAGCGGGGTGCGGGAGAGCCCCATACTTCAGGGCCACCCTGACGCGTTCATCAGATGGAGTGATTCGAGCTATCGCGCTGAGGAAACTCTGGGATCCAGCCTGTCGAGCCCGGCAGAGCCTGGCAACCAGGCGCTGGGTGCTGACGCCAACCAGCGTCCTTCGGATCAGGAGCGACTGCAGCTGCTCCAGGTTCGCGATGAATTCGTCCCGGGTAAGTGCGCCGAGGGAGTAGTCGCGGTACGCCCGCATAATCACCGGGTATATGCCCCGACCGAAAGTCGAGATGTGAGCGAATTGGCGCGCAATCGCCTCGTCTGGCTCGAGAGACGGGTCGAGGAGTGCCCCGTACAGTGCCGAGTAATCGCGCCATTCTGCGGCGTGCTTGCGCAGGGTTGTGAAATCCAGTCGCGGAAACTGGTGCCGAAAGGCGTCGTACACGCCTCGTTCGCCTTCGACATCTACCTCGCGGCCGGTCATCATAATCAGGAAGTGCCGCCAGAACGTGCCGATGGACTGGCCCGTATTGTCTTCGATCGGAACCCAGAAGCTGTCTTCTATCTCGCTCTGTTCGGCGTGGGTCAGGCCCATCAGCACGTAGTTGTGGATGAGCTCGTGATCGCGCAGCGGCTCTCCGGTGGAGTTGAGACTCTCGAAGGTCTGTTGGGCGTTCGCGTCGGGACCGAGGCTTATTGCCACATGTTCAAGCCGTTGGATGCCACGCCAGATTCGCTGTACCTCGCTGGATGGCACCTGGCTGCGAAAGAAGGCGTAGTTGTCGTCGAACCGTGAATCCCGGGTGCCCGTGACAGTACGCGGACTGTCGAGCACGACGCTCTCGAAGATCTCAGCCCACTCGCGATGGGGCCTCAACTTGGTGTGGGTCACATCGGTTGCGCTGACCAGCACATTCGCCAGCTCGCCTGCAAGCACGGGATCGTCAGCCCGTATTGTGTGCTGCATGGCTGCGATCAGCAGCATGATCGTTGTAAGGCGCTGCTGACCGTCGATCAGCACCAGCTGCGACGAATCGCCCTCGGTGCTGCGTGTGGAAAGGATCGAGCCGATGAAGTGCGTCTGCCGGGCATCCGAGTCGGCAACGCTTCGGATGTCGGCGAGCAACTGCTCACACCCGCCGATGTCCCAGCGATACTGCCGCTGGTAAACGGGCACAATGATGGTCGTCTCAGCGGCGGAGAGCCAGTGGATCGTATTGACCGCTGTGGCGTCGACGTTCGTTGCGGTGTTCATGGTTTCAAGGCCAGTTTATGCGGACCCGCAAGGCGAACCGGTGCGACACAGCGGCTAAATGTTAGGGTTACCTAAGTTGGCCTGTTAAAACGTGCTGGCCTCCGACAAAAAGGAAGATTCGACATGGGTTACATCAAATCTGCGGCGCTCGAAGAAACTGGATACGTGGTTCTCGACCGCTATAACCAGGAGCTCGACCCCAAGGAATGGCTCGACATCGAGTTCGTCGACTGGAAGTCGTCGGGCGAAACCCGATTCGCCCCACTAGCGAGCGCCAAGGGTGAGATCGAGGTCAACGGCTTCTGGAATCACAAGCCCGCTCGCACAGATAAAGACGGCGTGTGGATTCCCTCGCAGGTAGAGAAGGCGCCGAACCTGGTGCGCCGCGCGCTCGAGTCTGGCGCGAATGTCGGCCGCTGCCGTGTCATCGAACTGCAGCCGACCGAGTACGGCGAGACGCTCTACAACCTCCACCAGGATGACAACAACCGCCTGAACCCCGACGGTACTGGATGGGTCGTTCGCGGATTCTTCAATCTCACTGATGACAAAGACAGCTTCTTCGTGTTGCGAGACAACCGCACAGACCCAAGCGTCGAATATCGCATCGCGCTGCCCGCCGGCGCCCAGTTGATCATTGACACGCAGCGTCTCTGGCATGCTGCCACCCATATCGGAACCGAGCCGCGCTACTGCTTGATCACATCATGGGAGTCCGGCCCGGAACTCGACGCCTACATCGCGAAGTACAACGGCGTGAGCCGGGTGCCCAATGTGGAGGTGCCACAGGATGTGCTGGATGCGGGCCAGGCAGAGCAGGCCCGCCGCATCGCCGCTCGCGCTGCCTTTTACGCGGCGAAGGGCAAGGCCGAAGCGACGGCCATGAGCGAAGCCTGATCATCGGTTTGGAGTGACAGGGCCCCGGTCGTGTGACCGGGCCCTGTTCAATTCGGGTCTTGCTGGGTCTTGCCCTGCCTACAAACTGTCTAGAGCTTAAGGGCGCTGATCAGTTGTGCCTTCGTCATGCGGGAGGAGCCGATTACTCCGGCTTCCCGGGCTTTGGCGCGAAGGGCCACGACTGTCCAGGCTGTAGCGGTCGCCGTCGTCGGAGCAACAGTCCCGGGCGACGCCTTCTTGGCCGGTGGCGCCTTGACCGGTGAGGCGACCGTGGAGACTGGCTTCTGGGAAACCGGGGGCACGGCTACAGCCTTGGGGGTCTCACCCTTGGTGGCCTTTGCTGCCTTGCTCCGCTCCCTGGCGTTGGCGGCGAGCTTCTTTGCACGCTTCTGGGCCTTGCCTGCGGTCTTCTTGGCTTCTGCGCGGGCGATCTCCGCGCGCTTTCGCGACTTCTTGCGCGCCTTCTTCGCTTCGGCCTTCGCGGTCTCTGCAGCCTTCAGCGCTACCTTCTTCGCCTGCCTCTCTGCGGCTTTCTCGGAACTCTTCTCGGTCTTCTTTGACTTCTTGGTAGCCATCATCAGTTCCTTCGCTTGCGTGAGCCGTACTGGGTTACTGCATTTCGTGGAAAGTGGCGGGTCAGTCGAGTGGATTGGCGACTACGTGTGCCAAGGCGACGGTACGCCCGGCGACGGTTGACCGTACCTCCACGATTCCGAGGGTGCGACATCGGTGATGGGGAGTTGCGCGATATTCGAAGGCGTCTCCATCCATCACGGGGCGCGTGTAGCAGAGCCTGAGCGAGGACGTGGCGAGCGGAGGCATGACCTCCGCCACTAGCACCGCGCTGGCCTCAACATCAACCGCACAGATGGAGATTCCGCCGTGCATAATCTTGCGAG
>JAODLU010000017.1 GCA_025464125.1 Microbacteriaceae bacterium
CTCGACGAAGGCATGGCGCATGCCGCGCTCAAAGAGGTCGGAGAGAATGGCGGGGAGGTCACGGCTGCCGGTCACGATCGGCGTCTCCGGGTGCTTGAACAACGTGGCGTCAGCGGGGATGGCACGCTCACCGATCACCACGGCAACGGGCTGGTGCGGCAGCAGTTCGCCTGCATCTGTGCGAGCTGTCAGCGACGGGTTGTCGATCAGCACGGTGCCAGTGCCGACGAGGATTGCGTCGGACGCCTCACGCTGCTGGTGCACCCGCGTGCGGGAGGTGGGGCTGCTGATCCACTGGCTGGTTCCGTCGGATGCCGCGGCCCGCCCGTCGAGCGTCGAAGCCCACTTCGCGGTCACAAAGGGCCGGCGCATGCGCACTGAGTGCAACCAGACCCGCAAGAACTGCTCGGCCTCTGCAGCGAGCACTCCCTGCTCGACCTCGACGCCTGCCTGCAGAAGACGCTGCGCTCCGCCGTCGGCGACGCTTTCCGGGCTGGGGTCGGAGATGGCGAAAATCACGCGAGCGATACCAGCTGCGATCAGCGCCTCGCTGCACGGCCCGGTGCGGCCGGTGTGGTTGCACGGTTCGAGGGACACGACTGCTGTTGCGCCGACCGCCTGCCCTGGCGCGAGCTTCGAGAGGGCGTCCACCTCCGCGTGCGCAGTTCCGGCACCCCGGTGCCACCCCTCCGCGATCGTCTCGCCAGAGGGGGAGAGGATGACGCAGCCCACGCGCGGGTTGGTGCCCCATGCCGGGCCGTTGGCGGCGAGGGAGAGCGCGCGCCGCATCGCCTGCTCGGCGCGCGCAGCGCCCTGCTCGGTGCCCATCGCCTTCGCGGTCATCCGGTTCCTCGGTCTCAGTATCGAGACGTTCTCCGGGTCGACGGTCGGGTTTGCCGCGATGGCTCACCCAACCGCGCCAAACCGTTCCAGGCTTGGCGCGCGTGCTTCCTTCCATCCGGACTGAGAGACCTTGCGATCTCATAACCGTCGGTGCTGGAATTTCACCAGCTCAGCCACAACTCGATTCGCATCGAACTGCGGGTCGCGGACTATAACCGCCGGTTCGGATTCTCACCGACCCCGGAGCACGTACTTATGTTTCACCTTTCAGTGTACTCATTCTCAAATGGGTGTCGCCATTCTCGCGAATATGATCGAACAATGACGACGACGGATGCCGGCACCGCCGTCGCCCCGGCTCGCTCGCCGATCGCGGTCTCCCGCGGTTCGCGATTCGTCCAGCGCTGGCGCCGGCCCTTCCTCGGTGCACTCGTGCTCTGGGCGGTAGTTCGCCTGGTGCTCGTGGGGCTGGCGGTTCTCGTGCATCGCTCGGTCGCGACATCCTCGCTCTTCTTTGCAGACAACGACTGGTTCTTCCGCCTGTTTCACCACTGGGACAGCTACTTCTTCACGGCCATCGCCCATGGAGGGTATTTCTCTGCGGAAGCGTCGTCTGTCTGGCAGGCGTTCTTCCCCGGCTACTCGATGGTTATCAGGGCGATCGCAACCCCTGTCTTCGGCCTGCACCCCACGCTTGCACAGTTGATCGCGGTCTCCTGGTTCGTGACGCTCGTGGCATCCCTGATAGCGGCGACGATCCTGTGGCGCATCGTCGCCGACCGCTACGACAACCGCATCGCGCTCGCCGCCACCGCACTCTTCATGGCAGGTCCCTATTCGCACTTCCTGGTCGCGTCATACTCGGAGGCGCTGTTCCTCGCGTTCGGTCTGGCCGCGTGGCTCAGCGCGAGCCGCGTTCGGTGGGTGTCTGCAGGCCTGCTCGCTGCGCTCGCTTCGGCGTCCCGGGCGAACGGGCTGTTCCTGATCGTCGGGCTCATGGTGCTGTTCGCGCTGTTCCAGCGGCGGGAGGGCAAGCCATTCGTGTGGCGAACCCTCGTCATGGGGGCGATTGGCGCATCCGGAGTGCTGGCCTACTTCGTGTACCTCTTTGTCAAAACCGGCGACCTGCTCGCGTGGAGCCACGCGCAGCAGGCCGGATGGGACCGCGTCACGCAGTGGCCGTGGACGACGCTGTACGTCACCCTGAGGGAGGCCGTCGCCGTCAACTCGCCGTTCAGCATCCAGTACGTGTTCGACATCCTTTTCGCCATCGGACTGCTCTTCGCCATCGTCATCATGGTGCGCCGCAAATGGTGGCCTGAGGTGGTGTACCTGGGGCTCACCGCGGTGTCGCTGATGACGAGCCTCAACTACGTCTCGCTCGCCCGTAACACGGTGACCCTGTTCCCGATCGTGATCCTGCTCGCGTCGACCCTGCTCAGCAAGCGCTGGAAATGGGTCTACTGGGTCGCCCTCGTGCTCGGCGTGCTGCTCATGCTCTACAACGCGTCGATGTTCACGCTCGGGCTGTGGTCTGACTAGCTGCGGGCCGGCTGCGTAGTTTGGGCCGGCCGCGCCACTGCCAGTCGCAGGACGCGCCCGCGTGGTGGCGCGGATCGCAGTCCCTCTGACGGGTGCGCCAGCCGTGTTCGCGCCGATCGCGTCCTGGTCGCAGGATGCGCCCGCCGCGTTCACGGATCAGGATGAGTGCGCGACAACCCGCTCGCGTACCCCGTCCGCCTCGGCGTGTCGTCCGTCGGTCCTGATCCGTGAACATTCCGCACCCGCTAGCAGTGGTGGTTCGTGCGGGGTGTACCAGTCCATCGCGCCCGGACTCAGGTGAACCAACCCTCCACGGAGTGGGTTCGTTGGCATCCGTACACATCCCGCACCCGCTAGCTTGAGCACAACTCAATAGGATGTTGCTGGCTCGCCAGGCTGGCACGTGCGCCGCAGTTTCGGCCATGCGCCGGTGCCGCGGCGCCGGCGTCAAGCCGAGACAACGGCGCGAGCGGTAGCGGCACCAACAGCAAGCAACACTGGTCGCGCGTGCAACTACCGCTTGCGCAAGAACCCGATGTTCTCCTGGGCTTTCGCGAGCGTCACGTTTGCGACCTCCGCAGCGCGGTCGGCGTTCGCGCCGAGCACGCGGTCCAGCTCGGCGGGGTCGGCCAGCAGCTCGAGCGCGCGCTCGCGGATGGGTGTGAACGTCTCAACCACGACGTC
>JAODLU010000214.1 GCA_025464125.1 Microbacteriaceae bacterium
CGAGCCAGCGCCAATCGTGTCAAGCAAACGCGGGATGCCCTGCGCAAAGACCGCTGATCGAACCTGTGCTTCGAGTGCCCTCACCGGCGGCGGGGTGATGCTGTCGATGGTGGCAACGACCCGGGACCCGGCGATCGCGGGGGAGAGGAACGGCACCCCGAGCGAACTGATGCCGAACGCGAGCATCGAGATGACAATGGCCGTCGCGATCACAGAAAGCACGCTGCCGAGAACCCGGTCCACCACCCTCAACGGGCTCTTGCCGACACCGGTGCGAATCGCGCGGCCGATCGCTGCACCGATGGCGAAGCCAGCGCCGACGAGCACTCCGACGGAGATCAGCACGAGTGGCACCCTGGCGAACCCGTTCGGTACCCAGCCGGCGACCAGGGGGATGGCGAAGAAGGCTGCGACCGCACCGGCGATCACGCCGACGATGCTGCCGGCAGTCAGCGCAAAACCGCGGCGAAAACCGTAGAAGGCGTAGCCCAGCAGGAACACCAGGAGCAGCAGGTCGAGCAGGATCGTGCCGGGCATCCGCAGTCCTTGTCTTCGCTTGGCAGGGCTGCCCACAGTATCGCTGCCGCGCTTGCGAAGCCGCTTCGAGTTGCCCGACTTCGTCGCTTGGAAGGCGCAGAAATCGACAAATCGGCCAACTGGAGGGACCTGCGCCGCGTCAGCTCGTGCGGAAGTAGTACCCGGCGTCCAGGTCTTCGAGCAGCGTCGGGCCGGTCGGGTTCCAGCCGAGCAGCTGCTGGGTGGCGATGCTGGAGGCGGGGATATCCATGCCGAAGAACATGCCGATCCAGCCGAAATGCTCCATCACGTCGTCCTGGGCGATCGAGACTGCCGGCACGTTCAGCCCCCGGGCTATCGCATCGGCGATCACGCGGGTCTGGATGCCCTGCTCACCGACCGCATGCAGCACGGATGCCGCTGGAGCCTTCTCGAAGCCGAGTCGCACCAGTCTCGCGGCGTCGACCCTCGCCACTGCCGGCCACCGGCTCTCCCCGTCACCGACGTAGCCAGCAGCATCCTTCTCACGGGCGACCCCGACGAGGGTTGCGATGAACCCGTGGTCGCCGTCGCCGTGCACGGTCGGCGCGAATCGCACGCTCACTGGGCGCACGCCACGATCGGCGAACGACAGCGCGAAATCTTCGCTGCCGCCGCGTGGGGCATCCGGCCCGGTTACTGCTGGGCGGTCGAGCTCCGTCGCGACGCGTCCCATCGCGAGTCCGGCAACGCCGGACGCGAGCACCAGGGGCCGGTCGGAACCGACGAGCGCGTCACCGATCGCGCCGACTGCTGCGCGCTCGGTTCGACCTGCGCCGGCCATGTCAGAGAAGTCGTGCCTGAACCCCAGATGGATCACGCCATCTGATGCTTCGGCTGCGGTGCGCAGGCTCTCGAGGTCGTCGAGGCTGCCGCGATGCGGCTCCGCTCCGGCCGCGGTGATCCTGGCGGCCGATTCATCGGAGCGGGCGAGCCCGACTACTTCGTGGCCAGCTTCGAGCAGGTCGGCGACGACCGCCGAGCCGATCCATCCGGATGCACCGGTAACGAAAACGCGCATGATTGTGCCCTTCTGTTTGCCCCGCGGTCACCGTGGAGCTGCTGATGTCAGTTGCTGTCATCACTCTAGCACGATGATGTCTGTCACTGACATCACCGTATCGATCATCGCTAAGATCGACGCATGGGACGCTGGGAACCGGACGCGCAGGGCCGATTGCGCGGCGCCGCGCTCGAGCTCTACGCCCATCAGGGGTTCGAGCAGACGACCGTAGCCGAAATTGCTGCGCGAGCCGGCGTGACCGAGCGCACCTTCTTCCGCTACTTCGCCGACAAGCGCGAGGTGCTGTTCGCCGGCTCCGAGCAACTGCAGGTAGAGACCCTGGCCGCGCTGGCAGCCGCCCCTGCCTCGAGCTCCGCCATCGAAGCCGTCGCCTTCGGCATCGAGCGAGCTGTGTCGGTGCTGGCGGATCGCGAATACTCCCGGCAGAGGTCGAAGGTCATCGCCGCGAATCCCAGCCTCCAGGAACGCGAACTGCTCAAGCTGGCCGGGCTTGGGGCAGCGATGAGCGCGGCCCTGCAGCAGCGGGGCGTGCCTCCGCTAACGGCTCGTCTCGCGGCAGAAGCCGGCGTTTCGGTGTTCACCAGCGCCTTCGATCGCTGGACCGCCGACGGGGAGTCCCGCACGAGTGTCGAGCTCGTTCGCGAGTCCTTCGCCGAACTGCGGACAGTGACAGCAGGGCTCTAGACCAGCAGTCCTCGCGCCAATCGGGCGTTCAGTCAGGTGAGCAGCCGCCACAGGCGGTCGCGCGACATCGGCAGCTCATATGGCCGCACACCGATCGCGTCCCTGATCGCGTTGGCGAGAGCCGGTGCAACCGGGTTGTACGGCGCCTCGCTCATCGACCGCGCGCCGAGCGGCCCGAGCTCGTCATACGTGTCAGCGAAGTAGACCTCCGTGTTGGGGATATCCGCCATCTGTGGCACGTGGTAATTGCGGAACGCGGTGGTCGTCACGCGACCCTCGCCGTCGAGCTTCATCTCTTCGTAGAGCGCTGTGCCGATTGCCTGCGCAGTGCCCCCCTCGATCTGGCCGCGCAGCTGCTCCGGGTTGAGCACGGTTCCTGCGTCCGCCGACTGGATGGACTGCAGGATGCGCACCTCACCTGTCGCGCCGTTGACCGCTACCCGAAACGCGTGAACGTTGAAGGCGACTGACCGAGGGGTGCCGTCATGGCTGCCGTCGGCGCTGAGCGGGCCGAGTTCCTCAGCTCTAACGAGCCGCGAGACCTGCACGCCGCCGTCAACCACCGTGCCCCGCTCGCCGGTCAGGTCATATGCCCGCGAGAGCATAAGTGCGCCGAGCTTGTTTGCCGCGGCCAGCAGCGCCTTGCCTGCAACGACGACACCTGCCGATCCGAAGGCGCCTGTGTCGTATCGCGCGACGTCTGTGTCTGACTGCTGGATGCGCATCCTGCCGACAGTGGTGTTCAGCACCGTTGCGACGAACTGTGCGTGCACTGTGGTCGTGCCGTTGCCGAATTCGGCCGTGCCGACCTTCAGCTCGTACTCGCCGGACGGCAGCAGGGTGACCGTGGTGTCGGCGAAGTGACCCCGTGGCGGCATCGTGGCGATCATGGCCAGCGCCATGCCCGTGCCGACAGCCCAGCCTTCAGGCGCATCGACGGTCGCCCGTGCGAGAGCCTGCTCTGCGAGGTCGAGGCACTGGTCGAGCCCGTAGACGTCGTCGCCGTCCAGCACGTTGACGAGGTCGGTCACCTCATCGGGCTGCGTGACATACATGGGTTCACCCGGGCGCACCGCGTTCAGCCGTCGAAGCTCAAACGGGTCGATGTCGAGCGTGCGCGCCAGGTCGTCGAGCGCCGATTCGATTGCGAACACGACCTGGCCGAGACCATAACCGCGGAAGGCGCCGGATGGCAGGTTGTTCGTGTAGACCGACTCGGCATCCACCCGCTTGTTCTCACAGCGGTAGACGCTGATGGATTCGTGCACGCTGTGGAACATCACGCCGATGCCGTGGTTGCCGTATGCCCCTGTGTCCATCAGTTCATCGACTTTGATGGCGGTCAGGATGCCGAGCCGGGTAGCACCGAGCGTCACCTTCACCCGCATCGGATGCCGCGGCGAAGCGACTGTGAATTCGTCTTCACGGGTGAACTCGTACTGCACCGGCTGCCCGGTCTTCAGCACGGCGAGGGTCACCAGGTCTTCGGTGATGAGTTCCTGCTTGCCGCCGAAGCCGCCGCCGACACGGGCCGTGAAAACCCGGATCGCAGAAGTGTCGAGCCCGAAGATGTGACAGAGCTCGTCGCGCACGAGGTAGGGCACCTGGCTGGATGTGCGCAGCACCAGTCGCCCGTCAGTGTCGAGCCAGCCGCGGGTAGCGTGCGTCTCGAGCGCGGCATGGCTGACCCGCTGCGTCTGCCAGGTGCCATCGACGATCACGTCGGCAGCTGCAAGTCCTGCGTCGACGTCGCCGGTCTCGCCATGCAACTGGGCCACCACATTGCGGCCAGGGTCGGAAATGCGCGACTCCTGGCCTTTGGTCGCGTGCAGCAGGGGGGCGCCGGCAGTGCGCGCGAGATCGGGGTCGAAGACCGCAGGCAGCAGTTCGTACTCGACGGCGATGAGCGCGAGCGCCCGCTCCGCGATGGCGACGGTGTCGGCCACCACGGCCGCAACACGCTGGCCGCGAAAACGCAGCACCGCATCCATTACCAGGGTGTCGTCTGGGTCGTCGGTGCGGTGCTCATGACGGCCGGTGGAGAAGAGTGTCGCCGGGGAGTCGAGGTGGGTCAGCACCGCGTGCACGCCGGCAAGTTCTGAGGCGGCCGACGCATCGATCGAGAGAATGCGAGCGTGCGCGTGCGGACTCTTCAGCACAGCGAGGTGCAGCAGCCCAGTGGTGCGAAGGTCGAGTGTGTACTGCTCGGTTCCCGTGGCGACGCGCATGCCGGCCGGTGCTTTCACCGACTTGCCCGAAGCTGTTCCCGCAACCGCAGTTTCGGTGTTGTTCACGCCGTGGATGGCATCGTGAATCGAACGGTAGCCGGTGCACCTGCACAGGTTGCCCTTGAGCAGTCGGGGCAGATCCTGCTTGTCTTCTTCGCTGAAGGTGGAGGCGGTGACGATCATGCCGGCTGTGCAGAATCCGCACTGGAAGCCCGCCGCGTCGACGAACGACTGCTGCATGGGGTGCGGATGCTCGACCGTGCCCAGCCCGGACACCGTCGTCACCTCTGCTCCCTCCAGCCGGTGTGCCGGGTAGATGCATGAGTGGATCGGCGCACCATCGAGCAGCACTGAGCACGCCCCGCAGTCGCCGGCGTCGCACCCCTTCTTCACCTCGAAGTGGTCGTGTTCGCGCAGCAGTGTGCGCAGCACCTGGCCGGGCTGCGGTTCGGCCTCGACGGGCGTTCCGTTCACCGAGAATCTCACGACAGCTCCTGCCTCAGTTGTTCGGCGAAGAGTGCGCTCATCGCTTCGCGCCAGTCGGGGGCACCGTGCGGGTCGTCGTACCAGTCGCCGATCGCATGCACCGCATCGGCAAGCTCGGCAGCCGAGGGGATGTCGGCGAAACGCAGCTGGTAGGGCCTTGGCGTGCCAGCCGTGATCGTCACGACGAAGCCGTCAGGCCCCAGCCGCGCGATCACGAGGGTGCCCGAGCGGCCGAGCGGCGACAGGGCGATGCGGCGAAAGCCGGTTCGTGATTCGAGCGAGGTCCGC
>JAODLU010000235.1 GCA_025464125.1 Microbacteriaceae bacterium
GCCAGCCAGCAGGTGAGTCGCAAATGAGTGCCGGAATGTATGAGGTGAGATCTCGATTCCGAGCTTCGCCTGTTCGGCCCGTGCCCGGATGATCAGCCACGCGTTCTGCCGAGATACCCGCTGCCCACGCGCGCCGACGAAGAGCGCGGCACCCGCTTTGCCCTTCGCCGCGAGGAGCGGACGTGCCCGCACGAGGTACGCGTCGAGCGCTGCCCTGGCATAGCTGCCTATGGGTACGATCCGCTGCTTGCCCCCCTTGCCGAAGAGTCGAACCAGTTCGCCGGTTCCGCCCTCGGTCGACAGAACATCGTCGACGTTCAGGCCAACGGCCTCGGAGATGCGCGCGCCGGTCGCGTAGAGCAGTTCGAGAAGCGCCCTGTCACGCAGCGACTGGGTGTCGTCGCCGCTGGCCGCGTCGAGCACGGCAGCCATCTGCTCGATAGTGATCGCTTTCGGCAGGCGACTCGAGAGTTTCGGTGGCTTAACCTCGGAGGCGACATCCGCGCCTGCGAGCCCCTCGTCCAGCAGGAACCGGTGAAAGCTGCGCACCGATGAGAGCATGCGAGCCATCGAAGCTGCGGTCAGGGGATTTTCCGGCCTGGCTCGCAACACCCGAGAGAAGGCGGAGACGTCAGCCTGGGAAATTCCTTCAGGAGTGGTCACTCCCCGTTTGCCTAGTTCGTCGAGGTATGCCCCGAGGTCGCGACGGTAAGCCGAGATCGTGTTAACTGCCAGCCCACGTTCAATCGATACGTGCCGCAGGTAGCCGTCGACAGCGTGTTCCAGCGGGCTCAGCTCTGCATCGCCCGGCATGGTGCGTCAGTCCTGCTTGCCGAGCTTGGGATGCCTCGGCCACGCCGAATCCGCGTCGCCCAGGGTCGCCCAGTCCTTCGCCCTGGCGGCGTGGGCCGAGAGAATCGCGACGATCAGGATCGCGTTCGCGACCCTGCGCTCAAGCACCGCCTCGAAAGCCGCATCGAGGTCGATCCACCGAACCTCGATACCCGCTTCTTCTTCGGTGCGATCGAACACCTGGTCGGCCGCGGTAAGCCCGCGGGCCAGGTATATGCGAATGGCTTCATTGCTGCCGCCTGGCGACGTGGAGAAGTCGGCGAGCAGGTGCCAGGTCGACGCAACGAGATCTGCCTCTTCAGCGAGTTCACGTTTCGCGCCGATGAGGGGTGATTCCCCATCGATGTCAAGCAGCCCTGCCGGAATCTCCCAGTCACGCGTGCGAATGGGGTGCCGGTACTGCTTGATCAGCAGCACCCTGCCGTCGTTGTCGAGCGCGAGGATCGCGACCGCCCCGGTGTGGTCGATGTACTCACGGGTGATGTGGTCGCCATCGAGTACGAATGTGTCCCTGCGCACGTTCCACACCCGGCCCTCGTACACCACGTCGCTCGAGGCGATCGGAGGGTTCACCGGGTCATCGGCGAGTTCCGCCATCGGTCACGCCTCCGCTGCCGGGAAGAGCCGACTTGCCTCCTGGCGCTCGAGCGCCGCCGCAACAAGACCCTGGAACAGCGGGTGCGCGCGGTTCGGGCGAGAACGCAACTCGGGGTGCGCCTGGGTGCCGATGTAGTACGGGTGCACCTCGCGAGGCAGCTCTACATATTCCACCAGGTGGCCATCCGGTGAGGTTCCAGAGAACCAAAGGCCGGCATCCGCGATCGACTGCCGGTATGCGTTGTTGACCTCGTAGCGGTGGCGGTGGCGTTCAGAGGCCTGCGAGGCGCCATAGACCTCGGCCGCGATCGAGCCCTCGGCGAGGTCGGCGGGATACAGCCCGAGGCGCATCGTGCCGCCGAGGTCTCCACCGGCGATGATGTCGACCTGCTCGGCCATGGTTGCGATCACGGGAAACTCGGTCTGCGGGTCGAACTCTGAGGATGATGCGCCAACGAGTCCGACCACGTTTCTCGCGTACTCGATAACCATGCACTGCAATCCGAGGCAGAGGCCGAGCACCGGGATCTTGTTTTCGCGGGCGAAGCGGAGCGCCCCGAGCTTGCCCTCGATGCCACGAACTCCGAAGCCTCCGGGAACGCAGATGCCGTCGAGATCGGAGAGCAGCCTGGCTGCACCTTCAGGCGTCTCGCACTCGTCCGATGGAACCCAGCGGATGTGCACCTTCGCCTGCTTGGCGAATCCGCCGGCACGGAGCGCCTCGGTTACCGAGAGGTAGGCATCGGGCAGGTCGATGTATTTACCGACGAGCCCGATCGTTACCTCGTGGCGCGGCTCGTGCACTGCGGTCAGCAGTTCGCTCCAGCCA
Source organism: Microbacteriaceae bacterium (assembly GCA_025464125.1). Taxonomy (GTDB): domain Bacteria; phylum Actinomycetota; class Actinomycetes; order Actinomycetales; family Microbacteriaceae; genus Lacisediminihabitans. Next base: position 2,279 of record JAODLU010000235.1, read on the forward strand.
TCCCAGTTGACGTCCTGCGCCTCAACGCCGAAGTGCTCGATGATGTAGGCATCGAGCCCCTGGTCGTGCAGCATGGTTGGGATGTCGTAGATGCTCGACACATCGATCGCGTTGACGACAGCCTCGGCATCCACGTCGCACATCAGCGCGATCTTGCGTCTCATCGATTCGGGAACCGCGCGATCTGAGCGAAGCACGATCGCGTCTGGCTGGATGCCGATCGACCTGAGTGCCGCTACTGAATGCTGGGTTGGCTTGGTCTTCTGCTCCCCGGCCGCACCGAGGTACGGCACAAGCGAGACGTGAACGAAGAAGCAGTTGGAACGACCGATCTCGTGCCGCACCTGTCGTGCAGCTTCGAGGAACGGCTGCGACTCGATATCGCCGACGGTTCCGCCAACCTCGGTGATGATGACGTCCGGCTTGAGCCCGTCGTTGTCTGCCGTGGCCTGCAGGCGCATCCTGCGCTTGATCTCGTCAGTGATATGCGGGATGACCTGCACGGTGTCGCCAAGGTATTCGCCGCGACGCTCTTTCGCGATCACCGTCGAATAGATCTGGCCTGTGGTCACGTTGGCAGCCTGGGTGAGGTTGATGTCGAGAAAACGCTCGTAGTGCCCGATGTCGAGGTCGGTCTCCGCACCATCGTCGGTGACGAAGACTTCGCCGTGCTGGAACGGGTTCATGGTGCCCGGGTCCACGTTGAGATACGGGTCCAGTTTTTGCATGACCACGCGCAGGCCGCGGGCCGTCAGCAGGTTGCCAAGGGAGGCTGCCGTGAGTCCTTTACCAAGACTCGAAACGACTCCGCCGGTGACGAAGATGTGCTTTGTTGTATCCGCGCTCTGTTTGACCACCACGGGGTTTCAGCCTATCACCGGCGAGCGGCGCGTCAGCAGCCATGACACCCCGCTTCAGTTGTCGAGGGCGCGTGCGGTCTCAATCAGCTCGCGGGCGTGAACCAGCCCGCTTTCGCTGTCAGGGAGTCCCGACAGCAGCCGCGCCATCTCGGCTATGCGGTCATCACCGTGCAGTTGTCGCACGCTGCTCGCTGTCACCTCTCCCGCGCTGTCTTTCACAACACTCAGGTGATTAGTTGCGAATGCCGCGACCTGCGCCAGGTGCGTTACAACAATGACCTGTGCCGTGCGCGAGAGGCGCGCGAGCCGTCGACCGATTTCTATCGCGGACGCCCCGCCGACCCCGGCGTCGACCTCGTCGAAGATGAAGGTGGGCACAGGGTCGCTGCCCGCGATCACTACCTCGATCGCCAGCATGATGCGTGACAGCTCGCCCCCCGATGCACCGCGACCGAGAGGTCGCGGCTCGGCGCCCTGGTGGGGTGACAGCAGTATCGACACCGCGTCTTTGCCAGTGAGCGTGTATTCCTGCCGGTCGGTCACGTCGACAGAGACTCGCGCATTGGCCATGGCGAGCGCGCTGAGTTCCGCAGTCACCCTTTCTGAAAGCCTGATGGCGTACCCGCGACGCACTTCGCTCAGGCGTCCGGCGAGCTCGATGACCTTCGCGCGGTCGGCTTCGACCTCTCCGCGAAGCCCGTCGATGCGATCCGAGTCCTGGTCGAGTTCGAGCAGTCGTGCGCTGCCGGAGTCGAGGTAGTCGATGACCTCATCGAGGCTCGGTCCGTACTTGCGGGCAAGAGCTCCGAGTTCTGCACGTCGCTCCTGCACGGTTTCGAGTTCGCGGCCGCTGTCGTTGTCGAGGCCGGCGAGATAGCCGGATAACTGGCTGGCCACGTCGGTCACAACGTAACTCGCGTTGGCGATGGCCTCAACGATGGGCGCCAGGGCAGCATCGTGGTCGGACACGCGCTCCACCTGGCGCTTTGCCGTTTCGAGCAGGCCGATTGCGTCGCGCGACTCATCGATGGATTGCGATGAGAGCAGTTCGCTCGCCTGCGCTGCAGCAAGTCGAAGGTCTTCGAGGTTGGTGAGTCGTTCTGCGCGCTCCGCCAGCTCGCGGTCTTCGCCGCGCCGCAGGGATGCCGCCTCGATTTCAGCCATAGCGACTCTCAGGTCGTCTGCCTCCCGTGACCTGCGGTCCCTTTCGGCGACGAGCACGTCGAGCTCGCCCTGGTTGGACTGCCAGCGCCTGTATGTCGCCTGGTAGTCGCCGAGCAGCCCTGTGACGTCTGACCCGGCGAACCTGTCGAGGGCCTCACGCTGGGCAGTCGCCGATCGCAGCCGAACCTGGTCTGACTGCCCATGCACCACGACCAGCTGCTGGCCGATCTCGTTGAGCACTCCGACCGGAGCAGTGCGACCGCCGACCACCGCGCGACTGCGACCCTCCTGCGAGATGGAACGCCCAAGGATGAGCTCGTTACCGTCCATGTCGCCGCCGGCATCCCGCACACGTTCGGCAACGGGCCCCGTCGAGTCGATCTGCCAGTGACCTTCGACCACGGCTGAACCGCTGCCGATCCTCAGCACCGAACCATCTGAACGGTCCCCGAGCAGCAGGCCGAGCGCAGTTACGACCATCGTCTTGCCAGCACCGGTCTCGCCGGTGATCGCCGTGAAACCGGGGCCGAGAGGCAGGCGCGCCTCCCCGATTACTCCGAGATTGCGAATGGAGATCTCTTCGATCACGCTGGCGCGGCCTCTCCTTCAGCTGGGCCACGCCACCCGCTTGTCGGCAGGTTGAACTTTCCGACGAGTCGATCGGTGAACGGACCCTGGTGAAGACGCGCGAGGCGTACGGGAACCGGCGATCGTCGCACAATCACGCGTGCGCCCGGGGCGAGGTCGTGAGTGCGGCGCCCGTCGCACCAGAGCACGCCTGTGCCCTGTGTCCTTGCAAGCACCTCGACGGCGAAGACGGAGTCGGGGCCAACAACGAGGGGTCGTGCGAACAGCGCGTGCGGGCTGAGGGGAACGAGCAGCATCGCCTCGAGACTCGGCCACACAACCGGTCCTCCGGCGGAGAAGGAGTACGCCGTTGATCCGGTCGGGGTCGACATGACGATACCGTCGCAGCCGAAGGAAGACAGTGGCCTGCCATCCACTTCGATGACCACCTCGAGCATGCGTTCCCTGCTCGCCTTCTCCACGGTGGCCTCGTTGAGCGCCCAGGTTTCGTAAACGACGTCGCCGCCGACTTTGACCCTGACCGAAAGAGTCATGCGCTCTTCGACCTCGTAGTCGCGGGCGAGAGCCCGTCGAATCGTCTCTTGGAGGTTGTCGCGCTCACTTTCGGCCAGAAAACCAACGTGCCCGAGGTTGACGCCCAGCAGCGGCGCGCCGCAATCACGCACGAGTTCGGCCGCTCGAAGAATCGTTCCATCCCCGCCGAGCACGATGGCGAGTTCGATCTCGCTGGTGTCGATCGAGTCGAGCGAGACTATCGACGAGAGTTCCGGAGCCTGCGCGACGATGTCGGCGAGCTCATCGGCCTTTGAGACAGGCACAACGCCCGCGGCCACAAGCTGGCGGCACACTGTCACGGCGGCATCGAGGGAATCCCTGCGGCCAGTGTGAGAGACGACAAGCATGTGTCGGACTGGCACTCTTGCTCCTCAGTGTGGACGACTGGCGATCAGTGGACTTTGCTCAGCCGGGTTCAGAAAGCGCGAAAACCCGCTCAGTCCATTCTGTCGGATTGCCACCGACCTCGGCGCTCAGCCAGGCAAGGTACTCATGGTTGCCAGCGTTCCCGAGTATTGGTGAGGAGATGAGTCCGGCAGTGGGCAGGCCAAGGTCCCATCCTGCCCACAGCACAGCACTCACAGACTCAGCCCGAAGCCCAGCATCACGCACGATCCCCTCACGGATGCCCGTGCGCCCGACTTCGAACTGCGGCTTGACCAGCAGCACATAGTCAGCCGACGTGCCCACTGTCGCAACAAGTGCCGGCAGCACCATGGTGAGAGATATGAAGGACAGGTCAGCCACCACGAGCGTCGGTCGAACCGCCAGCCCTGCTGCAGCATCGAGCTTCTCGCTTGTCAGTTCCCTCGCATTGAAGCCCTCGATCACCGTCACACGCGCGTCGCCGGAAACCACAGTCGACAGTTGGTCGTGACCAACGTCAAGCGCGATAACTGAGCTGGCACCACGCTCGAGCAGCACCTGGCTGAAGCCGCCTGTCGATGCGCCGACATCAAGCGCCTGGCGTCCAGCGACGTCCATTCCAAAGGCCTCGAGTGCGGCGATCAGCTTGTGCGCGGCGCGGCTCACATAGTGATCGGATGTCGTCAGCGCGAGCACCTGCCCGTCACCAACACGAGTGGACGCCTTGACGACTGTGATGCCGTCGACGGTGACTGATCCTTCAGCGATCAGGCGAGCCGCGTGAGTTCGTGATCGGGCGATACCTCGCTCGGCGAGGGCAGCATCGAGGCGCGCATCCTGCGGGCGCCCTTCATTCACGCCTAACCACGGCTCTCGATCGAGTCCCCACCCTCGAGGATTGAGCGCAACTGCTCGTGCACCTGTACGAGCGCCTCGGCCCGCCGGTCGAGTGGCTGGTCTTCGATAAGCCGCAGGCGGGAGAGCAGGGCATCCGTCTCGGTAGCGTCCAGCTGGTCATCGTGCTCGCCGTCTTCACTGGACATGCTCACACGCTACTCGTCGAGTAGAGGCCAGGGTCAACTTCAAGACCGTAAATAGCGATCCCCGAGCCCCAGATTGCTGCAGCTCCCGCGCGCACCAGGTCGATCGCATCGCCCGCGCGGTCGACGGTCACCGCGTTGCCCTGCAGCCGCACGGTGGAACTGCCGACAGCGAAAAGTCGCGCATCCCCGTCAGTCATCTCCACCGTTGCCGGATACGGTTCGTGCAGCTGGCGCAGGTCACCGACAATGTAGGTCGGACGCGACTTGTCGTCGGCGGCAAGCACCTGCTTGGGCCCGTCGACGCCGGTCAAAACGAGCACGGACTCCATGCCTGCGCGATTGGCGCCGAGGATGTCGGTGTCCAGTCGATCCCCTATGAACAATGGATGGGTCCCCCCGAAACGCGCGGTCGCCTCCTCGAAAATGGCAACCTCGGGTTTGCCAGCGACAACGGGCAGCCGACCGACCGCAGTGTGCACGGCGGAGACGAGGGTGCCGTTGCCTGGCGCGATCCCCCTGGCCACCGGGATTGTCCAGTCAGTGTTAGTCGCGACCCATGGGATGTCTGGTGCGTCGTTCAGTGCGAATGAAGCCTCTGCGAGATGCTTCCACCCGATTTCCGGAAAGTAACCCTGAATGACCGCAGCTGGCGCCTCGAGAGCTGAATCGCATACGACGAATCCCGCATGCGCGACCTCGGATACAAGACCCTCGCCACCGATCACGAGGATGGTGGATCCCGCTGGCACGAGGCCCGCGAGCAGCCTGACAGCGGCCTGCGGAGAGGTCACAATGTCCTCTGCGGACACGTCGAGACCGAGTGAACTCAACTGGGAGGCTACGGATTCCGGCGTGCGCGACGCGTTGTTCGTCAGGTACCCCACCCGCATCTGCTGGCCGGCACGATTGATGCTCTCGACGGCGAACGGAATCGCATCCTTGCCCTTATAAACCACACCGTCAAGGTCGGCAAGCAACAGATCAACCCCCGAAAGTGGGATCTGATCAGGCATTATCTAAAGACTCTCGAGTGCTGGGGGAATCGTCGCCATCGTCGGATCCGAGAGCAGCCCCAGCCGTGTCGTCGGAGTCCTCCGCCCCATCGCTGGCATTTTCGTCGTCGCCTTCCTCCTCGAAGACCTCCACGAGATC
>JAODLU010000242.1 GCA_025464125.1 Microbacteriaceae bacterium
GGAACCGGCAGTGGCGCCATCGCCCTCGCTATGGCCACCGAGGTCGCGCATGCCACTGTCTACGGGGTCGAGAACTCGCCGCTGGCTTTCACCTGGGCCAGGCAAAACCTGAAGCAGAGCGGCGCGACGAACGCGAAGATCATTTTCATCGACCTGGCTGACGCACTGCCCGAGCTCAACGGCACCGTGACCGTCGTCATCTCGAATCCGCCATACATTCCGCTCGGAGCGATCCCGCGCGACCCTGAGGTGCGGCTGTTCGATCCTGAGCACGCGCTCTACGGGGGAGTGGATGGGCTGGACGTCGTGCGCCAGGTCTCCATTACCGCGCGTCGCCTGCTGCACTCCGGTGGCACACTCGTGCTCGAGCACGGCGAGCTCCAGGGGACAGCGATTGCGGCGCTTCTCGCCTCCGATGGCTGGACCTCGGTGGAGACCCACCACGATCTGCTTGGGCGCGACCGCTCAACCACAGCCCTGCGCTAGCTGGCAGGCCTCTAGCGAGTCACCCTCGTCGCGGCAAACTCCTCGATGGCTGCGAGCAGCCCTTCCGGGTTCTGAAAGTGGTGAGCGGTGATTCCGAGCGTGCGTGCGCCTTCGACGTTGATGGCCATGTCATCCGCGAAAAAAGCGTCGGCCGCATCGACCTCGTAGCGGTCGAGCACTGCGCGAAAGACGATTGGATCCGGCTTCCTCGCGCCATAGTCGCTGGAGGTGAAGAGGTGGTCACCGAAAATGGGCACCAGCTCCGGCGCCATAACCCGTAGGTGCTTCGAGGGCAGGGACCCGTTGTTGGTGAGCAGCGTGACCTGGCCGAGTTGCGCTGCTCGCGCCACCGCGGCGATCGAGCCGGCGGTCGGGGTCATTGCGGCCGCTCGCAGCCGCACCCAGTGCTCTTCGTCGATGGTGACCTCCAGCGCGCTCTCGACAGCCGCCAGGTACTCCTCCGCAGTGCCAAAGGCCCCGGCTTCGGCCGCTCGCTCGCCATGCTCATGCCACCAGCGCTCCCGCAGCTGCTCCAGTGGCAAGCCGGTGAGCTCGGTCACCCCTGCCATACGGGTACGCCAGTCGTACTCGTAGAGCACGTCGTCCATGTCGAAGATGAAGAGAAGCATCAGCGTTTGCGCCCGGCGAAGGCCATGACCGCATCCGACATGCCGTCAGCCTGTGGCGCTTGGCCGACATATGGCAGCAGGTATGCAGTGATGCCGACGGCCTCTGCTCCAGCGACGTTGGCCGGTGAGTCATCGGCGAAGAATGTATTCGCAGGCTTGGCTCCAAACCGTTTCATCGCAAGCAGGTAAGCATCGGGGTCAGGCTTTCGCACTCCGAGGTCACAGCTGACCAGCCGATTGTCGCCAACGATTGCAGTCACATCCGGCGCGAGCAGGGGAAGGGACTCTGCGAAAGGGGAGGGGTTGTTCGAGAACACTGCAACCGTGCCGAGAGTTGAGGCGAGCCTCAGGGCTTCGATACTTGCCGGGATGCTCGTGCTGGCCAGCGCCCGTGCCTCTCGCCAGTTCTCGAGACTGAGATCTGCGCCAGTCACCTTCCGGAACTCGGAGAGGTATTCCCCAGCCGTGTTCCATTCGCCCATCTCGGCTCGATGCTCATAACCGCCAGCCCACCATGTTCTGGCGAGGTGATACTGGCTCGCGCCGGTGATGAGTGCGAGTGCCGGCAGGCGCATCCGAAAGTCGTATGCATAAAGCGTGCGGTCGAAATCGAAAAGGTACAGGTCCACAACACTCCGCTCGGTACCTCCCAGTATCGCAAATAGAAATCTGCACCGTCCCTTGCGGGTGCGTTGTGATGCCGCAGGCATCCTGACAGGATGTGAATGCACTCAGCGTTGAGCATGCGGCTCGACGTGCTGCGCAGAGGAATCGCGCAGATCAACGGAGAGATGAGAACACGCATGGACCTGAACAGCCGTATCGCAGTCGTAACCGGAGCAACAACGGGCATCGGGCAGGCGTCGAAGGCGGCGCTCGAAAAAGAAGGTGTTCGCGTTGTCAACTGGGACATCACCGACCAGGCCGACGTCTACTGCGACGTGGCTGATGAAGCATCGGTCATCCACGCGATGGAATGGACCCTCGCACACGTCGGCACTCCGACGCTGCTGGTCACCTCGGCAGGTGTGAGCCACCAGGCACCGTTCGTCGAGACCACGCTGGAGAGCTGGGACCACGTCGTCGGCATCAACCTGCGGGGCACCTTTCTCGTCGCTCGGGCGGTCGCAGGCGCCATGGTCGCTGCAGGACTCGACGGGTCGTTCGTCTTCATCGCGAGCATCAACGGCATCCTGGCGGATCCGCAGACCCTGAACTATTCGGTCTCAAAGGCGGGCGTGATCCAGATGGCCAAAGTGCTCGGCAACGAACTCGGCCCGAAGGGCATTCGCGTCAATGCGATCGCGCCAGGACCCACGGAGACCGCGATGCTCGCCCGCCCACTTGCGGATGACGCTTATCGGCAGATGGTGATCGACTCCACCGCGTTGCGCGAGGTCGGCACCCCGCAACTCGTGGCCGAGGTCGTCGTTGGCACGATGAAAATGGGCTGGGTCACCGGCCAGGTGATTCTTGCGGATGGCGGCGCTACCCTCGTGACCGCTCGCGCCGCCGCACGCACTGTACTGAACGCTGCTCGATAAAAGGGAGCCTGCGACCGACCGACCTACACGTCGACGGGCACAAGCGACGCGAACAGGGAGTCGGTTCGCTCCTGGATAGACGTTCGAGACTGCTCGAGATCGGTGTGCACGCGCAGCCTGCGCTCGCTTGCGCCCTGGAACACTATGCGTGCGGCATCACGGGGTGACATTCCGGTCGCGCGAAGGCGAGCTGCCATGTCCTGTCGGTCCTGTTCGCCAGGGCCTTCGCCCTTCACGCTGACCGCGTTGTCGAAGATCGCCGTGTCCATGGCGCCAGGCAGCACCGCTGTCACATGGATGCGATCGGTCACCTCCGCGAGTTCGTCGGACACGATTTCAGTGAGAGCCAG
>JAODLU010000249.1 GCA_025464125.1 Microbacteriaceae bacterium
CGTGAACCTGCGCAGGTAGTACCCGCCGAAGCCGAGCAGGCCGGGAAGCACGAGAAGCAGTGGGAACAGGTCGCCTGTTGTCGACACCCAGATAACCACGACGGCCAGCAGCGCCAGCCCGAAGATGGTGCTGAAGCCGAGCAGGATCGAGCCGAGAAGCCGGCCGAGGTGTATTTTGACTATCGACTCGGGCTGCGCCTCATCGGGATGCAGCTCGGGTGCGAGCAGCTCGCCCATGCGGCGGTCGAGCACTCCCCTGCCGGATGGCACGGTCGAGGGGGCTGAGGCTGCCCGCGTGCCAGAGGCCAGCCGCAAAATCTCGCGGCGAAGTTCATCTGCGGCATTCGACCCGAGGTATGCAAGGTGCAGGTTCGCGTCGTGGCCAGCCTGGCTGATCTCCAGCTTCGCGGCGCCGAAAAGGCGCGCGAAGAAGGGCCGCACGATGTTGATGCCCTGGATGCGGTCGAGTCGCGCCTTGCGATTGGTGCGGAACAGGATGCCCGACCTCACCTCCACCACCTCGTCGGTGATGCGGAAGGTGTGCATGCGCCACGAAAGATAGAAGCCGCCGACGAAGACCAGCAGCACTCCCGCGACGATCGCCAGCACCTGCACGACGAAACCGTGATCGACGATGTAGTCGACAGGGTTGCCCTGCTGGTCGTACTGCGGAATGACGATCGCGATCAGGCGCTCGCGCAGGTTCGTCAGCACGATGCTGAGAATGGCGATGAACGCGATGCCGCCCTTCAGCAGCGGCGAGGCGGGATGCAGCCTGTGCCACTCGCCATCGGCGAGACGGCCTGCCGGCGTGGCTTCGCTCACAGCCCCGCCCGGCGACTCTCGGCCAGCTCGACGAGCCTGTCTCGCAGCTGCTCGGCCTCAGCCTCAGGAAGCCCTGGGATGGTGACTCCGGTAGCCGCCGCTGCAGTCACGAACCTGAGCTCACTGAGGCCCAGCCATCGGGCTACCGGACCCCGATTGATGTCGACGAGCTGCATGCGGCCGTACGGCACCGAGATGAATCGCTGCCATGCGATGCCACGACGGAATAACAGGTCGTCATCGCGCAACTGGTAGCCGATCGAGCGAACGCGTCGAGGGGTCAGCACGAGATTCACGATTCCGATAATCGCGATCACACCCGGCGCGATTATGGGCCAGTAAATGTGAAGCACGAAGAGCGCTACTGCCACTGCCAGCGCGACCAGCAGGAAGAAGGCACCGCCGACGAGTTCGACGACCACCAGCTTCGGCGAAACCCGTCGCCACCCTGTGACAGGAATCTCGAGACGTTCCATGCGTTCCTCCGGCCTACGGCCTGACCCGGATGGCACGCTTGCCGTCGTCGTCATCGTCATCCTTGCCAGGTGGGATCGTGCACATGCTCTCGGCGATGAGGCCGCCTGCCAACAGGATTCCGGCACCAACGATGGTGGCGATCGCCTGCCCGATCGAGCCTACCGGCACCACGGAACGGGTTAGCAGGTAGATGCCGACGCCGATTGCGAAGCCAACGACCAGCGCAGCAATGAGGGAGCAGGCCTTCGCGAGCACCAGCACGCGGGTTGCATAGAAGGGGTCGATCGGCGCCTTCGCCTTGCCTCTCGTGAGCCGCCAGATGGGCACCGCCAGCGAGATGATGATGCCCCCGATTACGGCGAGCGCCAGCGCGAGAGTGATCGGGGGAAGGATGATCGGCCGCCCCCCAGACGACAGCGCAGTCTCGAGGAACGCCCCGCCGACGCCACCGACCAGTGCCAGCACGAGCAGCGCGGTAACGCTGGTGCGCTTCACAGGGCAGCCCTCAGTGCGACAGGCAGGGTACCCGGCAGCAGGGGCGGGGCCGCGAAGTGCCAGAGGTCGGCGGATGCGGCTGAGGCCTCGAGGGCATCCACCCTTCCGTGACCGGGAAGCAGGGCATCCTGGTCGGCCTGCAGCCATGGCACCAGCACGAACGAGCGCTGCCAGGCACGCGGATGCGGCAACTCGAGTCGCTCGGTCGACGACGTCTCATCGCCCCACGTGACCAGGTCGAGGTCGAGCGTTCGGTCGCCCCAGCGCTCTACCCGCACCCGACCGTGCTCGGCCTCGATGCGGTTCAGCTCGTCGAGCAGCGCCAGTGCGGAAATGGTCGTGTCGACGATCACCACCGCGTTGAGGTAGTCCGGAGCGGTCTCGTCTACGCCCTGTGGCTTGACCGCGTGCGACTCGACCATGGATGAAGCTGCGACCACCCTTGTGCCATCGAGCGCGTCGATGTCGGCGATCGCCGAACGGAGATTGGTCTCGCGGTCGCCGAGATTGGAGCCGAGGGCGACGACCGCCCGGGTCACGAGCGACCCCGTGCGATGGTCACCGAAACGTCGGCGAATGGCACGGTGATCGGCGCGTTCGGCTTGTGCACGGTGACCCACGTGAGTGTCACCTGCGGGTATTCCAGAACGATATCGGCGATGCGCTGGGCGACAGTCTCGATCAGGTCTACCGGGTTGCTTTCGACCGCAGCGACGACCTGCTCGGCAAGCACCCCGTAGTGCACGGTCTTTTCAAGGTCGTCTGACGAGGAGGCGGCAGACAGGTCGAGCATGACGCGAACGTCGATCACGAACTCCTGCCCTGTCTCGCGCTCTTCTGGAAGGGCACCGTGATAGGCGAAGGCCCGCAGGCCGGTGAGGGTGATTTCGTCTGCGAAGTTCACGGCTGCATCGCCTCCCACACGTCGAGGGCCGCCTTCGTTCCTGCGACGTCGTGCACGCGCACTCCCCATGCGCCGGCCTGTGCGGCAAGCGCACTGATGACTGCTGTTGCAGGATCACGGTCGACCGGCTCCGCGTCGTCGGGCAGCAGCGCCGCGAGGAACTTCTTGCGCGATGCCCCGATCAGGATAGGGTAGCCGATGGTGCCGAGTGCGGGGAGGTTGGCGAGCAGCTGCCAGTTCTGGTCGCCGTCCTTGGCGAACCCGATGCCGGGATCGAGCACGATCCGGTCGGGCCGGACACCGCTCACGATCAGCTCGGCGACGCGATTCTTCAGCTCTTCGCGCACGTCTCTCAGCAGGTTCTTGTAGACGGCCTTCTTCTGCATGTCGGCGCTCTGCCCGCGCCAGTGCATGGCGACGAAGTGCAGGCCGGTCTCGGCCGCGACGCGGGTCATGCCCTCGTCGGAGAGTCCGCCAGACACGTCGTTGATCATCATCGCGCCGACCTCGGCCGCAGCCAGCGCTGTCGAGGCGTTCATCGTGTCGATGCTCACTGAGATGCCGTATTCAGAAAGAGCCTTCACCACAGGCAGCACCCGCAGCTGCTCCTGCTCGACCGGCACCCTCTCGGCACCTGGCCTCGTCGATTCCCCTCCGACGTCGATGATCGACGCGCCAGCCGCGGCCAGGTCGATGCCGTGCTGGATCGCGTCGTCGAAGTTGTTGTATTTTCCGCCGTCGCTGAACGAGTCAGGGGTGACGTTCAGGATGCCCATGATTCGCGGGCGGGACAGGCCAGCCGGCCGATGCGGGCGGATGGATACGAGCTCGCTTGCCACGGTGCTTCCGTTTGCTATGCGGTCGCGATATCGGGGCGCTTGCGCGGACGCGGTGCGCGAGCCTTCTTAGCCGGTGGCTCAGACGTGACGCCGCCGTCGACTACACCCTGGTCGATCGGCGCCTTGGATGGCACCAGCACGGGTGGCAGGGCGGAGACCGGGCGCTTGTCGCTCGAGAGCCACTGCGGGCGCTCCGGCATCTTTTTCACGTCTTTGAAGATCTCGGCGAGCTCGTTGTGGTCGAGGGTCTCCTTCTCGAGCAGGGCCGTAGCGAGCTTGTCGAGAATGTCGCGGTTCTCATTCAGAACCTCCCACGCCTCGTTGTGCGCGTTCTCGATAAGTGTTCGCACCTCGGCGTCGACCTGCTCAGACAGGCGCTCCGAGTAGTCGCGCTGGCTGCCCATGTCACGGCCGAGGAACATCTCGCCTGAACCCGAACCCAGCTTGACCGAACCGATGCTCGACGACATGCCGAACTCGGTCACCATCTTGCGGGCCGTGGATGTCGCCTTCTCGATGTCGTTCGATGCACCGGTGGTCGGGTCGTGGAACACGACCTCCTCAGCGACGCGCCCACCCATCGCGTAAGCGAGCTGGTCGAGCAGCTCGTTGCGGCTGATGGAATAGCGGTCTTCGAGCGGTAGCACCATCGTGTAGCCGAGAGCACGGCCGCGCGGCAGGATCGTCACCTTGGTGACCGGGTCGGTGTTGTTCATCGCGGTGGCGACAAGGGCGTGGCCGCCCTCGTGGTAGGCCGTGATGAGCTTCTCGTGGTCGCGCATGACGCGGGTGCGGCGCTGAGGGCCGGCCATGACGCGGTCGACAGCCTCATCGAGGGCACGGTTGTCGATCAGCTGCGCGTTGGACCTGGCGGTCAGCAGCGCAGCCTCGTTGAGAACGTTGGCGAGGTCGGCGCCGGTGAAGCCTGGAGTCTTGCGGGCCAGCACCTCGAGATCGACCGAGGCAGCGAGAGGCTTGCCCTTGCCGTGCACTTCGAGGATCTTCTTGCGACCCTGGAGGTCAGGTGCGTCGACACCGATCTGGCGGTCGAAGCGACCAGGACGAAGCAATGCAGGGTCAAGGATGTCTGGACGGTTGGTCGCAGCGATCAGGATCACGTTGGTCTTGACGTCGAATCCGTCCATCTCGACCAGCAGCTGGTTGAGGGTCTGCTCGCGCTCGTCGTGCCCGCCGCCCATCCCCGAACCACGGTGACGGCCGACCGCGTCGATCTCGTCGACGAAGATGATGGCCGGTGAATTCTCTTTCGCCTGGGCGAACAGGTCGCGAACGCGGCTTGCACCAACGCCCACGAACATCTCGACGAAGTCAGAACCCGAGATCGAGTAGAAGGGCACGTTCGCCTCGCCTGCGACAGCGCGGGCGAGAAGCGTCTTGCCGGTGCCGGGAGGGCCGTAGAGCAGCACGCCCTTCGGGATGCGGGCGCCGACTGCCTGGAA
>JAODLU010000277.1 GCA_025464125.1 Microbacteriaceae bacterium
CTCGATGTTCTTGATGAGCTTGGCGAACGACTAGGCACGGCGCTGGTCTTTGACCGCTATCTGGTGCTTCGTCGTTGCCCATTTGGAGTGGCCTGACATGCAGAACATCCTACCCAGCGCTCGCTCGACTCCTGCCGCGCACCGCGAGAGTGAGGCTTATCAGCCGACGAGACCGTTCTCCCACGCGAAGCTGACCAGTTGCACGCGGCTCCGCAGCCCCAGTTTCGTCATGACTGCGCTCAAATGGGTCTTGACCGTCGTCTCACTCACGAACGAGCTGCTTGCGACCTCGGCGTTGCTCAGGCCCTTGGCGACGAGTGCGAAGATGTCGCGTTCGCGCGGCGTCAGCGGTTCGATCGCGGCCTCGTTTGCTCGGCGCACACCCTTGCCACCAAACTCGCGGATCAGGTCGAATGTCTGTGCCGGCGCAATGACGGCCTGCCCCTGGTGAACCGTGCGGATGGCCGCGAGCAGAAACTCCGGCTCTGCATCCTTGAGCACGAAGCCGCTTGCTCCTGCTCGAATCGCTCGGACCACCGCCTCGTCGTGGCGCATCGTGGTCAGGACAAGGATGCGCGGAGCGGGCTCCTGAGCCCCCAGGTCAGCGTCGGCACCCGCGCTCGCGCTCGCGCTCGCGCTCGCGAGGATGATCTCGGTGGCGGCTATTCCGTCGAGCACCGGCATCCGGATGTCCATCAACACGACAGCCGGATGTGTGGCGCGCACGACATCCACGGCCTCTCGACCATTCGCGGCACTACCAACCAGACGCAGGTCTGGCTGCGACTCGATGAGCATCTCGAGACCTGCGCGAAACAGCGCCTGGTCGTCGGCCAGAACGATATCGATTTGTTCCGGCAGCGATGTCGCCACTAGGCCACCATCTCAGCGAGCTGAGCCCGCGCGGAGTAGTAGGGCAGGAACGCGGTCAGCCGATGAGTGCCGTCGTCTTCCAGTCCGACCGTCAGCCAGCCGCCCGAGACGTGTGCCCGTTCGCGCATTCCGATTACGCCGCGTCCGCAGCGGTCCCCGTCTGTCGTCTCGTTGACCGTACCTCCCGTGGACTCCAGGAGAAGCGACACCCCGGGTCCGCGCCAGTCGAGCACAATACTCACGGCGCTGTCCCGACCGCGGTGCCGAAGAGCGTTTGTCAGCCCCTCCTGCACTATGCGATACAGCGCCAATTCCTGGCCGTCCGCGAGGTCGTCGCGATCGCCCATCTCTCGCAAGGTGACCTTCATTCCGGTCGAGGCCATGCCTGATACAAGCGGCTCGAGGTCGCTGAGTCGCGGCTGCGGTTGCTCAGTGCCATCGAGGATGCCGTCGATCACTCCACGCATGTCGCCGAGCGCCATCCGCGCGGAATCTGCAATGGTCTGCAGCGCCCCGTCGACTGCCGCCGGTCTGGTCGGACGAAGATACCGGGCACCGTCGGCCTGCGCGACGACGACAGCGAGCGAGTGCGCGAGGACGTCGTGCATCTCCTGGGCGATCCTGTTGCGCTCCTGCGCGACCGCCAACTCGACCTCAGACTGGGCGAGCCTTCGCGTGACTCCGAGGGTCACCTGCTGGCTGAGCATCAGGCGCCTGGTGGCGCTGATTGCGAATCCCGATCCCCAGGCCATTGATGAGACGACGACACCGGCGGCTGCCAGCTCGAGGAAATCCTGCCCCATGTAATACAGCCGGATGTTGTCGCCGTAGCCGGTCCAGCTCAACCAGCCATCCTGTTGGAAGACCATCAGGGCGACCGCAGCAACCGCCGCAACCGCTCCGAACCCGAGTGCGGTCCAACGTACCCGTGCGCGAGTGCTCGTTGCCGCAATTCCGACCACGATGGCAACGCCCAGATAAACGGGCCAGTCGGTTGAGGTCGGGCGTGGGAGCAATGTCACCGCCTGGCACACAATGACAAGGCCGGCAATGCCCATCGCGATCAGGGGAAGCGCCCTGGAAAGTGCGATCGCGAGACCGATAGCGCACATCGCCACGATCCCGACATCCTGCCTGCCCGACTCCGCGTTGATCCACAGCAGCGTGAACACCGCGCCGACGATCGGCTCGAGGAAACCCCTGACGATCGAGATTGCTCTGGCTGGCCGGGCAGGCATCGGATTCGACATAGCCCCAAGGTAAACGCTGTGCGCCACATCAATCGACAGGCGCCGACCGATTTCATCCGATTGGATGAGAGCGTCGGACCTGACGCACGATGCCGAGCCTCACTCAGCTTCGTAGCGTCGGTGACATGAACATCCTGATTGTGTGCGACTACTTTCTCGACTATCTCGGCGGTGCCCAGACTGCGATTGCGGCACAGGTCGGTGCACTTCGTGCCGCAGGTCACGAGGTCACCGTCGTGACTCCCGGCCGTCGTGTAAGGCGCGGCGGTCGGTTCGGCATACGGCCAACCTCGGTCGAGCACATCCCGTGGAAGGCGCTGGTCATTCTTCCCGTGCTCGATATGGCTGTTGTCGCAAATTCCAGGGCGACTCGTTCGCGTCTGGACGCAGTGATGGCCGATCGTGCGATCGATGTGGTTCATGTGCACTCAG
>JAODLU010000283.1 GCA_025464125.1 Microbacteriaceae bacterium
TCCTCGAGCAGCCAGCGGGCCCGGATGATGCGGGGCTCGGCCTCCGGCGACAGGGGCAGCATGCCGCCCGATGCGGTGTAGCGCTCCGTGGCCTGCTGTACCTCCGACATCCAGACCCGGTCCCTGCCGAGGTTCTCGGCAAGCTTGCCGATGCGGTAGGTGATGCCGGCCAGGTAGACGGGCAGCCGACGTAGTTGACTGAGGCCGGTCACGCCGACGAAACCGGGGTACACGAGAGAGTTGAGCTGCTCGCGAGCATCGCTCAGGGGGCTGAGGAGGGCGACGTTCGACGCCTGTTTAATCGCCTTCTCCGCCTCGCCTGACGCGGCGAGCACGGAAGAGACCAGGGATACCGCGGCGAACATATCGTCGAGCACGGTCGCAGAAACGCGGTCGCGGGCGGCCTCGAACTCGGCTCGTGTCCAGACGGGCTGGCCTGCGAGGACTGCATCGATGCAGGCCGCCAGGCAGTCCGCGAACAATTCGGCAGTCGTGCGATAAGGGCTCTTGGCGAGGGTCAGTTTCTCGGCGTGGGTCAGGTGTTCCTGCACGTACGAGACGGGCGAGGGGATCGCGAGCTGCAGCATCCTGCGCACTCCCACCCTGTGCGAGCTCGCTTGGTCCTGCGGGGTAGCCATCAAACGAATCGCGACGCTTGCGCCATCGTCGACAAGGGCGGGGTAGGCCCGGATCGTGTTGCCGCCCACCTTCGTGTCGAGGGTCTGCGGCAGCTCGTCGAAGTCCCAGCCGGTAAGCCCGCCGCGTTCCAGGTCACTCTTCGGCGTGGCGGATGCCCGTGCCACGCTCTCGCGCACCTTCACCTTGAGCTGCTGCTGGAGTTTGTCCAGGTTCTTGCCGCTGCCCACCACCTTTCCGCTCTCGTCGACAACCGAGAAGGTCACGGTGAGATGGGAAGGCACGCGCTCACCCTCGAAGTCGGCTTCGGTGACCGCAACATAGGTGAGCCGCCGGATCGCCTCGGCCAGGGTCTGTTTGAGGCTGGATGTTCCCGCCTCGGGCGGCAGCTCCGCGACGAGTCTCTTCGCCCAGTCGCCGGCCGGCACGACGTTGCGCCTGATCGCCTTGGGCAGCGCCCGGATCAGTGCAGTCACAAGCTCCTCCCGCAGGCCCGGCACCTGCCAGTCGAAGCCGTCTGGCTTGAGCGAGGCCAGCAGGGCGAGTGGCACAGAAACGGTGACGCCGTCATCCTCAGCCCCGGGCTCGAACCTGTAGCTCAGCGCATACTGCTGGTCGCCCTGTTGCCAGGTGCTCGGGTACGAGGCCTCGACGAGCTCGACCTGCTCGGGCTCCGGCTCGTCCACAAGGGTCTCGGCGGTCATCGTCAGCAGGCCAGGCGTCTGCTGCAGCGTCTTCTTCCACCAGGTCTCGAAGTCCCGCTGGGTTGCCACATCATGCGGGATGCGGCGGTGATAGAACTCGAAGACGGCCTCGTCGTCGTACAGGATGTCGCGACGCCGGGTGCGCTCCTCCAACTCCGCCAGTTCTTTGCGCAACTGGCGGTTCGCGCGGTCGAACGCACCGACCTGCTTGCCGAGCCGGTCGATGTCCCAGTCGCCGTCAACGAGCGCGTTGCGGATGAACAGCTCGCGAGCATAGGCCGGGTCCACCCGGGAGAACTGCACCCGCCGACGGTTGATGATGGGAACGCCGTATAGCGTCACCCGCTCGTAGGCCACGGCGGCACCCTGCTTCTTCTCCCAGTGCGGCTCGCCATAGCTTCGCTTCACAAGGTCGCCGGCGATCGGTTCAGCCCAGGCCAGGTCGATGGCCGCGTTGGTGCGTGCGAACAGCCTGCTCGTCTCGACGAGCTCTGCGGTCATGATCTCGGCCGGCTGCTTCTTGGCGAGTGCCGAGCCGGGAAAGACGCTGAACCGCACCTGCCTGGCTCCGACGTAATCCTTCTTGGCGACATCGCGGATGCCAAGCTGGCTGAGCAGCCCGGCCAGCAGCGACCTGTGGATGCCGTTCGGGTTCACGCTGGGGGAGCCGACCACCAGGCCGAGAGGCTTCGCCATGCGCTCGAGCTGGCGCACGACATCCTTCCACTCCCTCACACGCAGGTAGTTGAGGTATTCGCTCCTGCACATGCGCCTGAAAGCGTTGCCCGTCAGTTCTCTCTGCTTAACTTCGAGGTATTTCCAGAGGATCAGCAGGGTCAGGAAGTCGCTCGTTGGGTCGACGAATCGGGCGTGGGCCTGGTCGGCCTGCGGGCGCTTCTCCAGCGGGCGCTCCCGCACATCCTGGATGCTCAAACCAGCCACGATCGCCATCACCTCACGGGTCGTGCCGTGCTGCTTCGACTCCACCACCATGCGGGCAAGGCGCGGGTCGATCGGCAGCTGTGTGAGCTGCTTGCCGACGCGTGTGATCTCGTTAGCGCTGGTGACGGCGCCCAGTTCGCGCAGCAGGTCGAGCCCGTCTTTGACACCCCGCGAATCCGGCGGCTGAAGAAATGGGAAGGCAGCGACATCCCCAAGCCCCAGCGAGATCATCTGAAGGATGACCGCAGCCAGGTTTGTTCGCAGGATCTCGGGTTCGGTGTACTCGGGCCGCCTGGCGAAGTCCTCCTCCGAGTAGAGCCGGATAGCGATGCCGTCGCTGGTGCGACCGCTTCGGCCGGAACGCTGGTTGGCGCTCGCCTGCGAGATCGCCTCGATCGGCAGCCGCTGCACCTTCGAGCGCACGCTGTACCGGCTGATGCGAGCGGTGCCCGCGTCGATCACGTAGCGGATGCCGGGCACGGTAAGCGAGGTCTCGGCCACATTGGTTGCGAGCACGATGCGACGCCGGATGCCCGGGGTGCGGCTGCTCTCGAACACCCTGTGCTGCTCGGCAGAACTCAGCCGGCCGTACAGGGGCAGCACCTCCGTGCCAGCAAGGTTGCGCCCGCGGATGGCTTCCTCGGCGTCTCGGATCTCGTTCTCACCGCTGAGAAAGACGAGCACGTCGCCGTCGCCCTCGCGGCCGAGCTCGTCGATAGCGGCGGTGATGCCCTCGATCGGGTCGCGGTCGGGTTCCGACTCGTCGTCTTCGTCGAGCGCGACATCCGCAACGAGCGGCCGGTACCGGATCTCCACCGGGAAGGTGCGGCCGGATACCTCGATGATCGGCGCTCCATTGCCCTCTGCATCGGCGAAGTGCCTGGAGAAGCTTTCCGGGTCGATGGTGGCCGACGTGATCACCACGGTGAGGTCGGGCCGACGGGGGAGCAGCTGCTTGAGATAGCCGAGCAGGAAGTCGACGGTGAGGCTGCGCTCGTGCGCCTCGTCGATGATGATGGCGTCGTATTTCTTGAGGTCCCTGTCGCGATGGATCTCGTTCAACAGGATGCCGTCTGTCATCAGTTTCACGCGCGTGTCTTTGCCGACAGTGTCGGTGAAGCGCACCTGGTAACCCACGATGCCGCCGAGTGGCTGGCCAAGCTCTTCGGAGATGCGCTCGGCGATGGTGCGTGCGGCGATGCGCCTGGGCTGCGTGTGCCCGATGCTCTTCTTGCCGAGCTCCAGCAGGATCTTCGGCAGCTGTGTCGTCTTGCCCGACCCGGTTGCCCCGGCCACAATAACCACCTGGTGGTGGGCGAGGGCCTCCGCGATGTCATTGCGGCGCAGGCTGACCGGCAGCTCTGGCGGATAGGTGATCACGGGCTCGGACATGACCCTCAATCGTAGGCCGTCCGTTGCCGCACCCTATCCGTCCAGGCACGTCTTCCACGTGCACAGCTGCCGGTCGCTGATGCTTACGAAAGCTGGAGGTGCTTCCGGATGTACTTGCCGATCGAGGCGATGGATGCATCCGCTTCTGGTGAGCGTCCGGCGAGGGCCTCGAAGACATGCTGCTGGCCCGGGGACTCCACGTATTCGACGTCGACGCCCTTGCTCCTGGCCAGCGTGGTGAACAGGGTGCCGCCGTCCTTCAAAACTTCATGGCCACCGAAGGAGATGTAGATCGGAGGCAGCCCTGTCGGGTCTGAGTTCAGCGCGCTGAGGAAGGGGTCCTTCATGGAGCCGCCCTCGGTCAGGAGCATCGACGAAAGGCCGGCCAGCGCTTCGCGGTTGCCCATCACGTCGTTGCCGGCGTTGAAGTCGAAGGCGTCGCCAACGCCCTCGGTGTCGTAGAAGGGGGACAGGGTGACGATCGCGGCAGGCAGTTCGTCGCCTGCGTCGCGAAGCTTCAGGCCGACCGCGGTCGCGAGTGCCCCGCCAGCGGAGTCGCCGGCCAGCACGATCTGGCTGGGCGTGTATCCGTGTGCGAGCAGCCAGTGGTACGCCACGAGCGCGTCGTCCAGCTGGGCCGGGAACGGAACCTCGGGCGCGAAGCGGTAATCGATCGACAGTGCGTCGACCCCGGCAGCCTTGGCGATGTGGCCCACCAGTTTGCGATGCCCGGATGCGCTGCCTCCGATGTATCCGCCGCCGTGGAAGTAGAGGATCACCCTGTCAGCGGCCGCGCCGGTCGGCCGCTCCCAGATGCCCGTCACGCCATCGGTCTCGAGGTTCTCGTACTGCACACCTGACGGTTCTGTCGCGTGCTTCGTCCATGAGTCGTATTGGTACCGCAGCAGCGTCAGCGGGTTGAGGCCGCCGGTGGCGTTGGCCACTGCTTCCTCGCCCCACTGTGTGTAGAAAGCCGCGAGCGCGAGCGATTCTTTGCTGTGGGCGAGAGTTTCCGTTTCAGCCATGTGATCCTCCTTGATCAATGTGCGCGGGCGCCCGACTCTGGGCCGGGCGAGTGGGCTCGACGCTACATCAGCGAGCGAGCGCGACAAAGGTTTTCCGGCAAGTCGTGAGCTAACTTCGCTGAAGACTGGACATCGCAATCAGTGTGCTGATAGACATTCTTCAGTGAGACAGACGAATAAGTCTTTGATCTTGTAGCAGAACTATCCATTTCAATGACGAAAAGGAACAGTACTTCCATGACGAAATCATCGAGAAGCTGGACTGCGGCTATCACCGGAGTGGCTTTGGTCGCGCTGGCGCTCAGCGGATGTAGCGGCGCTGGAGGGTCGGCCTCGTCGGGCAAGATCGACGCGGCGGCCAAGTCAGCCGCACAGAAAGTCGTGGCTACTGCGCTCAAAGAGCCGGTGACACGCAAGCTGACACTGCTGACCAAGAAGCCCGCGACCGGCAAGAACGTGGTGATGCTCAGTTGCCCGCTTGCTGCATGCAAGAAGGTCGAAGCTCCCATAATCGACGCAAGCAAGCTGCTTGGCTGGAACGCTCGGGTGCTCGTCTACGACTTCACCCCTGAGTCCTACATCAGCACCTTCGAATCCGCGCTGCAGCTGAAGCCGGACTTCATCTACTACATCGCGAACCTGCCGGATTCGATTATCACGGAGCAGTTGAAGGCCGCAAAGGCCGCAGGCATCGTCGTGCTGTCATCCGCCTCTGGGCCAAGCACAAAGCTCGGAGCGGACGAACTCGTTCGGGGATCGATCACCGCCGGCGCAGACCGCACCCGGGTTTCCAAGCTCCAGGCCGCGACCGTGATCAACGATGCCGATTCGCTCGACGGGATCACGTACCTGTACGACCCGGCCGGAGAGACGTACAAACTCGGGTTCGATGTATTCAGCGACGAAATCAAGAAGGCTGGCGGCACCGTGGATGGACTGGAGATCAACCAGTCCGACATCGGCACCACATTGCCAGGCAAGGTCGCCAGTTACCTGCAGGTGCATCCGAATACCAAGTACTTCGTTGTGCCGCATGATGCGTTCCTGCCAGGAATCATCGAGGCCATCCAGGGTGCCGGACTACCGCTGCCGAAGATCGTCGGCTTCGACCCCCAGCCAGAGAGCCAGGCGCCGATCAAGGCCGGTACCGAGTGGGAGAGCATCAAGTACGACGGCATCCGCGCCAACTGGGACATCGTCGACATGATGGCGCGCATCAGTGTGGGCGACCCTGTGACGGAGACCCAGCCTGCAGGGCTGCTGATGATCGCCAACAAGAAGAACCTCTCGAAGATCCCGGATGTATTCCCGGGAGTGCCATCTGACTTCGCCAAAGCCTGGCTCGTCAACTGAGCGGCGAGTGAAGACATGGGAAGAGTAGAAGGAAAGGTCGCCTTCATCACGGGGGCGGCACGTGGACAGGGTCGCGCACATGCGATCAGGCTCGCGGAAGAGGGCGCCGACATCATCGCGATGGATCTCTGCGCCGAACTGCCGGGAATGGTCTACGACGGTCCGACCTCGGCCGACCTCGACGAAACCGCTCGACTTGTCGAGGCACTTGGTCGTCGGGCGGTGGTGCGCAAGGGCGATGTGCGGGATGTCGCGGGCATGACCAGGATCCTCGAGGAGGGTGTTGCCGAACTCGGCCGCCTCGACATCGTTGTCGCCAATGCCGGGCTCGCCACCGTGCCGACGCCGGCCGAGGAGATTCCGGACAGCCTGTTCGACGATGTGATCGCGGTTAACCTCTCTGGAGTGTGGCGCACGGCCAAGGCCGCTATCCCCTTCATCAGGGCGGCAGGAAACGGCGGTTCGATCGCGATCATCAGCTCGACAGGTGGCCTGCGCGGATTCGCGGGGCTGGCGAATTACAACTCGGCCAAGCACGGGCTGAGCGGATTGATGAAGGTGCTGGCGCTCGAGCTCGGACCGGAATGGATCAGGGTGAACACCGTTCACCCCACCCAGGTCGACACCCCGATGATGATGAACGACTCGAGCTACAGGGTCTTCGTGCCGGGGGTTGAGCATCCGACGAAGGAGCAGTTCGCTGCGGCATCCATGGGCGCGATGGCCCTGCCTATCCCGTGGGTGGAGTCGATCGACGTCGCGAACGCCGTGCTGTTCCTGGCTTCGGATGAGGCGAGGTACATCACCGGTGCATCCCTGGCTGTTGACGCGGGCGCCGGAATCAAGTAGCCGACCGTGCACGGGCGGGCCTGCCCAGCGCCAAATGTCCCCGTGGGACTGTGAATCCCCAGGGGACTATGAAAATGAGTGCAGCCGAATGACTGAACGCCGGGGCGCAGGGACACGACCTCAGCGCGTTGCCGTAATCGGCGCCGGGGTAAGCGGCATCGCCATGGGCGCAAAGCTTGTGCGTGAAGGCGTTACGGACTTCGACATCTTCGAAGCGGCGGAAGGTGTCGGTGGAACGTGGTGGCTCAACAGCTATCCCGGGGCCGCGGTCGACGTCTTTTCGACCACGTACCAGTACTCGTTCAAGAACCACCCGTGGAAGCGTACCCACGGGCGGCGTGACGAGTTGCTTGAATACCTGCAGTCGATCGCCGAAGAGTACGGCGTACTCGACCACGTTCGTCTCAGCTGCCCGGTCAGCGAAATCCGGTGGGTCGAGGAACTGCAGCGCTACCGACTGTCGACTGCGCATGGGGACGTCGAGGAATACGACGTCGTCGTGTCAGCGGTCGGCATGCTCGATCGACCAAACCTGCCGACATGGCCGGGTCTCGACTCCTTCGCTGGGTCGAAATTTCACACGGCACAGTGGGACCACAGCGTGGATCTCACGGGCAAGCGTGTTGGCGTGGTGGGAGTGGGTTCGTCGTCAGTGCAGATCGTGCCGACGATCCAGCCGATAGTTGAGAGCCTGCACATTTTCCAGCGCGAGCCTGGCTGGGTGCTGCCGAAGGCGGAATCCGATTTCACCGAAGCCGAGGTGCAGAAGTATTCGAGCCTGCGCCGCCGCAAGCTGAAGCGCTGGCGCGACATCATCGATGCTGAGTGGCACCTGCTCACAGGCCCGGTGCACATTGCGGGCAACCGTGCCAATCGGAGGGCAGAGGCGGGGTCACGGCAGTTCATCGACACGGTGTTCGCAGACCGACCGGACCTCCGCGAAGCGGTCACCCCGGGATATGTGTTCTCCGGCAAGCGCCGGGTGCTGTCGAGCGCTTACTATCCGGCCTTGCTCAAGGACAACGTCCAGCTCGTTCCGCGAGCCGTTGAACGGGTTACCGAGCACGGAGTCGTGGATTCGGATGGCAAAGAATACGTGCTGGACGTGCTGGTCATGGCGACCGGGTTCACGGCGGCCGACTATCTGTCGAAGCTCGACGTGTTCGGTCGCGACGGACAGGACCTTCACGAGGTGTGGCGCGATGGCGCATTCGCACTTGTGGGGATGACCGTGCCAGGGTTCCCGAACTTCTACATGATGTACGGGCCGAACACCAACGGGTCAGGCACCTTCAGCAACATGTGGAACGCCGAGCAGGAGGCGAAGTGGGTGTTTAGCGACCTGCAGCGGATGAAGCGGCGCGGCTTCACGACCATTGAAGCTCGCCCACGGGTCACCGAGCGCTATAACGCGTGGATGCAGAAGCGGCTCGAGCGCACGGCGTGGGCCCGATCCAACAACTACATGAAGGTGAACGGGCGGATCGTCACCCAGTTCCACGGCACCATCACGCTGCACTGGCTGCTCCTTCGCGTAATGCGTCGGGTTGGATCGATTGGCGCGCGAGGCGTCTCCTGAACTGACGTTCTGCGCCTCTGTGCATACACAACAGCCGGAAACTAGCGCAAAAGTCACCGGAGTCGTATGCTGTGTATACACAGGCGAGCCGAACGACACGTCAACGGAGAGGTGGAAGCCGATGCGCGCGAGCGACAGGGCCTACTCACTTCTTCGCGAGGAGATCCTCAGCGGCGAACTGCCAGCCGGCGCGCTACTGGCGGAAGTTGAGCAGTCCACCCGGCTCGGCGTCTCCCGAACGCCGCTGCGTGAAGCCCTCTCGCGTCTCGCAGCCGACGGGCTCGTTTCCACCCACTCGGGCCGCGGCGTCGTCGTCACCGACGTGTCCATCGAGCGGGTCACCGAGCTCTTCGAGGTGCGCCAGGCGCTCGAAGAACAGGCAGCGCGCCTTGCGGCACGTCGGCGCGACATCCCGGTTTTCGAGGCACTGCAGGCCGAATTCCGCCAGGCGCACAGCCTTCTCGGCAACGGGGAAGCTGGCCTTCGCGAGTACTACGCGCTGGTCGCCCGTCTCGACGCAGCGATCGATGACGCGGTCGACAACCCGTTCCTCGTGGCGACGCTGGCCGGGGTTCGCACGCACATTGCACGCATCAGGCGCCTGTCGCAGGACAACCCCGAGCGCCTCCGCGAAGCAGCGCAGGAGCACCTCATGATCGTCGACGCGATAGTCGACGGCTCGGAGTCGCTCGCGGCACACGCAACGCAGCTGCACCTCTACCGCAGCCTCAAGAACATCCTCGGCTCCATCGAGCCCGAGGTGCTGGACCAGCGCGCGAGCGCCTGAACACATGAAAGAGAAGCAATGACGAAGCTGAACCACGTACGCGTCTACAAGAGCGAAGAAGTGCTGCCCCGCGAAGAGCAGCTGGCCTGGAAGATCGCCGAGGTCGCAGCCGACCCCGTCGCAGTGTCTGCAGAGGTCACCGAGATGGTGATCAACCGCATCATCGACAACGCGTCGGTTGCCGCGGCATCCATCACCCGTGGGCCTGGCATCGCGGCCCGCTCGCAGGCAGAGGCACACCCGGCAACCCCCGGCTCGACAGTGTTCGGCATCGAGGGCCACTTCAGCCCCGAGTGGGCAGCGTGGGCGAACGGCGTCGCAGTACGCGAGCTGGACTACCACGACACTTTTCTCGCGGCTGAGTACTCGCACCCCGGCGACAACATCCCGCCGATCCTGGCTGTTGCCCAGCACATGAAGAAGTCCGGAGCAGACCTGATCCGCGGCATCGCAACCGGCTACGAGATCCAGGTGGACCTCGTCAAGGCGATCAGCCTGCA
>JAODLU010000354.1 GCA_025464125.1 Microbacteriaceae bacterium
TCTTGGCAACCACGGACGGTACGTGATCGCGGGCCTCTACTCTGGCAGCGCGACGGTTCCGTTCAACCCGGTGACTCTCAATAACCGAAACCTGCAGATCATCGGGAGCTACTACGGTCGTTCCAACCATCGCCTTGAGGCGCTTTCCATCGTCACCAAATTGCACAACAAGCTGAACCTGTCAGACATGGTCACGCATCGCTTCCCGCTCGAACAAACCCGTGAAGCGATCGAACTGATGGCTACAGGACAGGCGGCAAAGGTAGTCGTTATCCCCTGAGCCGCCTGCCTCACGACCTCAGCTGATCAGGCCTTCCTGCTCGGCGTCGACCAGGCCCTCCTGGCGTGCCTTGATCTGCATTGCCAGGAAGCCGGAGTTCACGCGGCTGTCACGGATGGTGCCGGTCATGAACCATAGTCCCGCCTGGTCGACTGGCCGGTAGACGCTGGTGATCTCCTTGTCGTCACCCCAGCGCCAGACCGAACCGACCCTGTCAGCAATCTCATCCCCGATTATCGGCCGGTAGGCGTCGAGCATGGAGGTGTAGCCCGTGGCCAGGACCACGTGGTCAGCCTCGATCTCAGTGCCATCGGTGAGCACGACGCCCGTGGGGGTGAACCGCTCGATTCCGGAGCCGGACTTGAAGTTCAGCTTCCCATCCGCGATCAGTCGGGAAGCGCCGATGTCGAAGTAGTAGCTGTCATGACCGCTGTAGTGTCCTTCGGCTACGCCATTGCCGTTCGGGCGGAAGTCGAAAGCAAAGCCACGTGCCTCAAGGTCCGCAAGCAGCTGCTTGTCGTCGGCGGCCATGAGCCCGGTGACATAGTTCAGCATGCCGCGTTCGCGCATGGTGCCGAGCGGGATCATCGAACTCGTGATGTCAGCGATCTCGAGCTTCATGTCGGGCACCATGTAGTCGGCGTAGAAGTATTTGTGGAACGTGTCTACGTCGACGATGTATGTGGACGAGCGCTGCAGCAGTGTCACGTCACTACCGTGCTCATACAAGTCCTGGGAAATATCGTGAGCGCTCACGCCGGCGCCCACCACGAGCACCTTCTTGCCACGCCACTTCTCGCCGCCCTCGAAAACCCCCGAGTGCGAGTAGGTGCCCGTATAGCTTTCGATGCCTTCGAACTCCGGGATGCGAGGGTTGCCGTTGAGGCCGGTGGCGATGATGAAGTGGGCAGGATGCAGCACCCTGGTGCTGCCATCCTCACGGGTTATCGTGATGTCCCATCGCTTCGCAGCGTCGTCGTACACGGCTGAGTCGATGCCCGTGCTGTTCCACACCTTGAGTTCCATGGCCTTGGCGTAGTACTCCATGAAGTCGGCGAGCGTGTCTTTCGGAATGTACCGGGGGAAGGACCGCGGGAACGGCATGTGCGGAAAGTCGTTCACCTCGGTCTGGTTGTGCAGCGCCAGCGCCGCGTACCGATTGCGCCACACATCGCCCACGCGGGGAGTGCGCTCGAGCAGCAGGGTGTCCACACCGAGTCGCTCCAGCTGCGCGCCGATCATGAGGCCGTTGTGGCCAGCGCCGAGCACGACAACCTCGGGCTCACGGTCTTCGAAAGCCAGGGCCTTTGCCCACTCCACGGCCGGGTCTGCCCTGTCGACCAGTCCACCGTGACCGCGGCCAACCGGGCGCTGGCCATCGATGCGCCACGGGTAGTCCTTGAGGGCATCCAGCTGGGTCATGAAGAACGGCGCTACCCATCCGACGGCGGTGTCAGCCGGCACAAGCTGGGTCACAGCGCTGCCGACGCCCAGCACGGTCTCGAAGTCGAAAAGGGCCGAAATGCTGGCCGCTGCCCCTTCACCGGTCTGCTGCGGAACGGTGCCTGCCTTGATGCGGAAGTTGTGTGCCTTGCGACTCGCATAGCCGAGAAATGCAGAAGCGACCTCGCCAGCACCTTCCCAGTTGCGAACGTCCCACGAGAAGACGACCTGGTCGCGCCACACCGCGTTCGCTGCGAAGAGGGCGCTGAGACCGGCATGATCACCTGCGCCAAGCGCTCGCTCGAATTCTGTGACCCAGCGCGCGGCTGCGGCCTCCGGACTGCTGTCCATCGTGTCGGTCGTGTTCTCGGATAAAAGCGTCATTGCTTTCCTTTGGTTTGATGGCTGGTCGTGGTCGAAAGTTCAGTTGGCTGCGGGTTGCGCCTGGGCATCCACCTGCTGCACGAGCAGGGAATAGCGATCATCGATCCGGCCGCGGGAGAACGCAGGGTCGGTATGAATGTGAAGCCTGCCTTCGGCCGCACCACGGAAGATGATCTCTGCCGCGGCGTTGGGGTCGATGCCGGACTCGGCAAGAAGTGACGCCATGGCCTGCTGGTCCTGGAAGCCCGGACCGTCGGAATCGGTGGCCTGCGCGTCCGAGAAAATGCGGGTCCTCACGGCCGCTGGCATCACAACTGACACCACTATGCGGTCAGTGATGCCGGCGAGTTCCAGGGCGACGCTCTCCGACAGGGCGAGGTTCGCGTGCTTTGTTGCGCCGTATGCAGACGTGTACGCCCTCGTGCCCAACGCCGCGACAGACGCCACATCGACGATGTGGGCGCGACCTGTTCGGGCGTCAACTGCCTCGAGCATGCGTGGTACGAATGCGCGGATGCCGTTGAAAATGCCGTTGAGGTTGACGCCGACCATGCGACCCCACCCCTCCGGCGTCATCTCCCAGGTGAGGCCGTGACTCTCGACCCCGGCATTGTTGACCAGCAGGTCGACATCTCCGAACGTGCTGAATGCCCTGCCTGCAAGAGCATCGACCTGGGCGAAATCAGACACATCGGTTACGACGGCGATGGACTTGATGCCGCTGGCATCGAGTTCTTTCGACAGTTCCGTAATCGACCGCTCATCGACGTCTGCGAGAACAACGCTCATCCCGCGTGTTGCGGCTGACCTTGCCAGTCCTGCGCCGATACCGGAGCCTGCGCCAGTGATGACGGCCACGCCGCCGCTGAAATCAGTAGGGGAAATAGACATTCTGCATCTCA
Source organism: Microbacteriaceae bacterium (assembly GCA_025464125.1). Classification (GTDB taxonomy): domain Bacteria; phylum Actinomycetota; class Actinomycetes; order Actinomycetales; family Microbacteriaceae; genus Lacisediminihabitans. Next base: position 3,010 of record JAODLU010000354.1, read on the forward strand.
CTTCATCGTAAGTACTGAATCGTTCACTTTCGCTGTACACACTAGCCGCAGATGCATCGGCCACGCCTAGGCTTGGAAAATGGAAGCGACCGGCATTGACACAACCAACCCGTTCTTCGAGCCGAGCACACTCCCCTTCCAGCTTCCCCCGTTCGCCGATATCAGGGACGAACATTTTCGTCCAGCGTTCGAGGCAGGCATGGCCGAGCAACTGCGGGAGATCCGCAGCATCACGATGCGTCGCGACATGCCCACCTTCGACAATCTCGTCGCACTCGAGCGCTCAGGCCGCCTTCTTGAGAGGGTGGCAACCGTGTTCTTCAACAAGACATCGGCTGACAGTTCCGATTTCACCGACGATCTGGAAGAGGAACTGGCACCGAAGCTCGCCGCCCACCACGATGCGATCACGCTCGACTCGCAGCTCTACTGGCGCATCAGGTTGCTGCACGAGCAGCGAGACGAGCTCGGGCTCGATGCTGAATCCGCCTACCTCGTCGAGCGTTACTACCTGGAGTTCACGCAGGCGGGTGCCGGCCTTGGCGACGATCAGAAGGAAGTGCTGAAAGACCTGAACCAGCACCTGTCTTCGCTGACCACCCGTTTCGAGAAGAACCTGCTGGCAGACACCAACGACCTCGCCGTGGTCGTCGATGATGTGGCCGAACTCGACGGGCTCGGTGCCGGCGAAATATCCGCCGCCGCCGAAGCCGCGAGGGAACGGGGCCTCGAGGGCAAATGGCTCATCACGCTCGTGCTTCCGACCGGGCATCCGCATCTCGGTGCTCTCACCGACCGGGGCCTTCGCCAGCGCGTGATGGAGGCGTCGCGATCCCGTGGCCTGCGTGGCAACGACTGGGACAACCGCCAGTTGGTGCTCGACATCACACGGTTGCGCGCCGAGCGCGCGCGGCTTCTCGGTTTTGAGAGCCATGCGGCGCTCGTTACATCCGACGAAACCGCGAAGACCCCTCAGGCAGTTGCGGCGCTGCTTGGCCGGCTCGCGCCGATCGCTGCCCGCAATGCTCGCGCCGAGCAGGCCGCGCTAGAGAAACGTGCAGGGCACGCCATCGAAGCGTGGGACTGGGCTTTCTACACGGAGAAGGTGCGCCAGGCAGAGTACGACGTCGACACTGCTGCAATGCGGCCATATTTTGAGGCAGAGCGAGTGCTGCAGAACGGGGTTTTCTTCGCCGCGACGATGGCGTACGGCGTGACCTTCGCGGAACGCAGTGACCTTGTCGGGTACCACCCCGGCGTGCGTGTTTTCGAGGTGAGCGAAGCTGACGGCTCGCCAGTTGGCCTCTACCTTCTCGACCTGTACACTCGCGACTCGAAGCGGGGCGGGGCGTGGATGAACTCGCTGGTCTCCCAGAACAGCCTGCTCGAGGAGCCGGTAATCGTCACCAACAACCTCAACGTGCCGAAGCCCGCAGGGGGCGAGCCGACGCTGCTGACCTACGACGAGGTTGGCACTCTCTTCCACGAGTTCGGCCACGCGCTGCACGGCTAGTGCGCACGCGTCACCTCTCCCAAATTTGCCGGCACCAACGTCTATCGCGACTTCGTCGAGTTCCCCAGCCAGGTCAACGAAATGTGGATGCTCTGGCCGGAGGTTCTGGCCAGCTACGCGAGGCACTACGAGACCGACGAGCCGATGCCGCAGGATTTCGTGGACCGAATCACCGCGTCTACTGTTTTCAACGAGGGCTTCCAGACCAGCGAATATTTGGGGGCCGCGATGCTCGACCAGGCCTGGCACGCGATCACCGCCGACACAGTGGTCACCGACGTCGAAGACTTCGAAGCGAAGGCACTGGATGCCGCAGGGCTGGGTAACCCAGCGGTGCCGAGCCGGTATTCCAGCACGTACTTCCAGCACACCTTCGCGGGTGGATATGACGCCGGCTACTACTCCTACATCTGGAGCGAGGTGCTCGACGCAGACACCGTCGAGTGGTTCACCGAAAACGGCGGACTCACGCGAGAGAACGGCCAGCGCTTCAGGGATCGCCTGCTCGGAGTTGGCGGATCGAAAGATCCGCTCGCCGCATACCGTGACTTCCGGGGCAGGGACGCCGTGATCGAACCGCTGCTGGAGCGCCGCGGCCTTGACGCCTGAGGGGCGCGTGACAAACGGCCCTTATCGGGCCTCGATGGCCTGCCTGCGGCGCCAGCCGAGCCACGCGTAAACGATTGCGCCGACGGCCAGCCCCCAAAACGCCGAGCCGATGCCGACCACGACAACGCCTGATGCCACGACCAGGAAGGTGACGATCGCGCTGATCCTGTGGCGCGGATCCTCCATGGCGTTCACGACGCTGGTCACGAGAGCGCCAAGCACGGCGAGACCGGCGACCGCGGTAATCAGCACCGTGGGAGCCGCGCTGACCAGGGCCGCTGCCACCCCAGCCGCCAGGCCGAGCGGTATGTACAGGATGCCGTTGGTCAGCGTTGCCACCCAGCGCTTCGTCATATCCGGTTGCGCTTCGGGCCCCGACATGATCGCCGCAGTGATTGCGCCGAGGTTGATCGCGTGACCGCCGAACAGGTTGGCCGCACCTGAACCGAGGCCAGTGGCGACGAGGGCGAATCGGGGAGGACCCGAGTAGCCGTAGGTCGAAAGCACTGTGAACCCCGGCACATTCTGGCCAGCCATGGTGACGACGAACAGCGGCAATCCCACGCTGAGAATCGTGAATAAATCGAAGCTCGGAAGCACGAAGACGGGAGCGGGCAGCAGGTTCGAGCCCCCGAGCCAGCCGGTTCCCGCTGAGAGCAGCACGGCCACCACGGCAACCACCATCGCTGCGGGCACCGCCCAGCGGGGGGCGAGCCTGAAGAGCACGAGCCAGACGATGACCACGGGTGCCGCAAGCAGCGGAAGCGTTGAGACTGCCTCGATCGGGGCGAGGCAGATGGGGAACAGCACACCGGCGAGCATCGCGCTCGCGAGCGGCTTGGGGATGCGCACGATGGCTCGACCAAGCGCGGGCCACAGGCCGCTGAGCACGATCAGCGCTGAGCTCACAAGAAAGGCACCGACGGCATTCGAAAACTTCAGGTGGCCGCCGTGAGCAGCGAGCAGCACGGCTGCACCCGGCGTGGACCAGGCGACGGCGATTGGAATTTTCAACCAGAGCGAGCCGACTATCGCGACGATCGCGACCGCGAAACACACCGCCATCAGGCCGGATGAAGCCTGGGCCGGACTGGCGCCGACGGCGCGCAAACCTGCGATTACGAGGACGAAGGAACTCGCGAAGCCGGAGATGGCGGCGATGAACCCCGCCGAGATCGGCTGCAGCATGCACTCAGCCTAGGGCGCTCGCCCAGAAGGACTCGCGGGCCAATCGAGACGAATTGGCCTAGGCCGACTTGTCTTGCCGAACAGCCTTGTGCTGGATGATCGTCGGCGCAGCATTCTCGAGAACCGCGGCCCTGGTCACGATCACCCGTGCGATCTCTTCGCTGGAAGGTACGTCGAACATGATCGGCCCGAGCACCTCTTCCATGATGGAACGGAGCCCGCGAGCACCGGTCTGGCGAAGCACCGCGAGGTCGGCGATCGCCTCGAGCGCATCCTGCTCGAAGTCGAGTTCAACGCCGTCGAGCTCGAACATGCGCTGGTACTGGCGCACCAGGGCGTTCTTCGGCTTGGTCAGGATCTCCATCAGGGCGACCTGGTCGAGCGGGGTCACCGTAGTGACGACGGGCAGGCGGCCGATGAACTCGGGGATCAGCCCGAATTTGTGCAGGTCTTCCGGCAGTACCTCGCCGAAGAGGTTCTGCTCGTTGCCCTTGATGTGGAGGGGGGCACCGAAACCGATGCCCTTCTTGCCCGCGCGCTGGGAGATGATCTCTTCCAGCCCGGCGAACGCGCCTGCCACGATGAAGAGCACGTTGGTCGTATCGACCTGGATGAATTCCTGGTGCGGATGCTTGCGGCCACCCTGCGGCGGAACGGAGGCGACGGTGCCCTCGAGGATCTTCAGCAGTGCCTGCTGCACGCCCT
>JAODLU010000372.1 GCA_025464125.1 Microbacteriaceae bacterium
CGAGCAGTCGCGCGACCGTCTCATACGGGCTCATGGCAAGCACGTCGGCCACCCACCGTTCCACGCTGAGGCAGGCGCGCAGGTCGGTATCTGTGACGTCGATCATCTGCATAACATTACCCATGACCAGTGCCATGACTACCCGCGTCAGCGGCATCGTGCTGGCGGCGGGGGCCGGCACCAGGATGGGCATGCCCAAGGCGCTGATGACCGACGATGACGAGTTGCCATGGCTGCACACCGCAACGTCGCTGCTGGTCGCGGCCGGCTGCGTCGAGGTGATTGTCGTGCTCGGCGCGGAGGCGGAGAAGGCGTCAGCCCTCGTACCTGTCGACAGTCGGATCGGCATAGTGATCGCCGAACACTGGGCTGACGGCATCTCCGAATCGCTGAAGGCCGGGCTCGGCGCCGTGGGCGGCGAAGCCGCTCTCGTGAGCCTCATCGACCTGCCGGGCATGCCGCTTGCTGTACCCCGCCGGGTGCTGGGCGAGGCGGTCGGCCACGGCACGCTCAGGCAGGCTGTTTTCGAGGGTCGGCCGGGGCATCCTGTGCTCATCGGTCGGCAGCACTGGGCCCCCATCACCCGCATGCTCGAGGGTGATGATGGGGCACGCGAATACCTCGTTCAGAACGGCGTCGACCAGGTGGAGTGCGGCGACCTGTGGAACGGGCTGGACGTAGACCGCCGCTAAACGGCAGCCAGCGCGTCGAGAGCCGCGCGCCAGGCAAGTGCAGCGCAGGTCGCTCGCAACGGAAAGCGACCGACCCCGACGAACGCCTCTGCATCACCGAGCGACTCGTCCGGCTGGCCGTCTGGCGTCACCGACTCGAAGAACACCGCTGCGAGCGCTGGCAGGTCGGCGCCGATCGCTACAGTCGCGAGGGCGGATGCCGACGCCATCGATACCGTGCAGCCATGGCCGTGCCAGCTCAGGGCGCTGATGACACCGTTCGTCGCGGATACGCGAACCGTGACCTCGTCGCCGCAGCTCGGTGTGCGCCGTTGAGATTCGCCATCGAAGACGCCAGCGAGCCCGAAGCCGTGCTTCGCACTGTGCAGTTCTTCGATGAGCTGCATGCGTTCCGATTCGCTGAGCGCCTCCATCAGACGGTCTCGAGTTCGTCCAGGCTCTGGTAACTCTGCCCGATGCCCGCGATGCGAGCGCGCCCCTCAGGCACCCGCTGGCCGAGCACGGCCGAAGAGAGCAGGTTCACGACGCTGGCTGCGGCCGCGTAGCTGTCGAACGCCGAAACGCTGTCAACCGGGCACTCGATCAGCTGGTCGACTTGCCCCGCATACCGACGCCCGCCGGCGTCGGTCAGCAGCACCACGGAGGCTGGTCCTGCGGCGAGAGTCTCTACGAGCCTCGCGAAAGAGGATGGGCGGCGCCGAAAGCCGACGAGCACCGCGACATCGCCCTTGCCGAGCGAGGCGAGTTCTTCGCCGACCGACTGGCCGGGCAGCGGCGCCAGTTCGACGCCCTCCCTCGCCTGCGCGAGCTGCTGGCGAAGGTGCAGCGCCATCGGGTAACTGTTGCGGAACCCGAGCACGAGCACCCGGCGAGCGCCGGCAATCAGCGTCGCGCTCGGCTGCAGGTCGAGACCAGCCAGGGCCGCACGCAGGTTGGCCAGCTCCTGGTCGAGGTGTTCCGCAAAGCTCGCCGCCGTTTCGGTGACGATCGGTGTGCCGGTGCTGCGGAGTGCGCGCACGTGGTCGCGCAGGTCCTCTGCGCTGTCGAAACCGAGTCGCCGGTAGAGCCTGCTGATGGTTGCCTTCGACACACCACTGAGATTCGCGACCTCTGTGGCGTTGTAGACGGCGAGATCGTCGAGGTGGTCGCGCATGAAATCTTCGGCGCGCTGCTCCTGCGGCGAGAGCTCGGGGTACGTTTCCGCTATGCGGTCGGCGATGGTGCCGGGGGCGATCATGCCTCGGCCCCAGCAGCTGGGTAGGTGTCGGCGACCGCGAGAACAGCCGCCTCGAAGGCGGTTAGGGCGGCTGCGACATCCGACTTCTTGACGTTCTCGTCGGGATGGTGACTGATGCCACCGCGGCAGCGCAGGAAGAGCATCGCGATGCGGGTGAGGTTGACCACCGCCATGCCGTCGTGGCCCGCCCTGCTCCAGAAGGCCATCGGGGCCACATCCCCAGTGGCACGGATGCCCCTGCCGACAGCCGCCATCAGCTCGGGGTCGCACAGCACAGCGTCAGCCCGGTAAAGCTCTTTCTTCTCCAGCCGGAGTTTGCGTCTCTCGCAGATCTCCTTCGCCGCCGCCCAGACCAGGTCAAGGGCATGGTCGCGGTCGGCGTCGAATTCGGCGCGCAGGTCGAGGCTCAGCTCGACCCTGCCAGGGATCACGTTCACGCCTCCGGGAAATGCCTGCAGCCTGCCCACCGTGCCGATCGTGTGGGTCTGCAGCGAGATGCGCTCGATCGCGACAACGAGTTCGCTGGCGCCGACCAAAGCGTCGCGACGGCTGGCGTATGGGGTGCCGCCTGCGTGCCCGGCATGACCGGTGATGGTGATGCCGTAGCGGCGAGCGCCCGCAATGGAGGTGACGATCGCGAGCTGCCGCTCGGCGTCCTCGAGTATCGGGCCCTGCTCGATGTGGGTTTCGAGGTAGCCGACATAGTTCTCGCGGCGGCGGAACGCTCCGGGAAGTCGAGCCGGGTCGAGCCCGAAGTCCTGGAAGGCTTCGGCGAGCGAGATGCCGTCTTTGTCGCGCAGGTTCCACCACGCGTCATCCCAGGTGCCGGCGAGCGCTCGGCTGCCGAGCAGTGCCATGCCGAAACGGGTGCCCTCCTCGTCGCTGAATGCCACGACTTCGAGCGCAAACGGCAACCGCATGCCCGACTTCTTGATTCGCTTGGCCACGGCTATGGCCAGCAGCACGCCGAGCATGCCGTCGTAGCGGCCCGCGTCTGGCACGGTGTCGATGTGCGAGCCGATGAGGAGGGCCGGCAGACCGGGCTCTGCACCCTCGAGGCGCCCGCACTGGTTGCCAGCCGGGTCCTGCCAGGTGGAGAGACCTGCGTCGGTCATCCATTCCGCCACCAGTGCGTTTGCCGCCTTGTGCTCGGGTGACAGGTGCACGCGTTCGAGGCGATCAGGCTGGCTCGAGATGGTCGCGAGGTCATCGCACCGGTCCATGATGAGGTCGGCTTCGACTGTCATACGGCGGCTGTTTCTGAGTCGCTGGCCTCTGATTCGTACAGGTCCAGCGCGGCACCGACCCCGCTGCCCGCCGTCACCTTCACGCCGCCACGGCGGAGCACCTGCTCGAGGGCCGCGAGGGTGAGCAGCACCGTGTCACGGCGGGCGTTGTAGCCCATGGTTCCGATGCGCCACACCTTGCCGGCGAGCGGCCCGAAGGAGGTGCCGATCTCGATGCCGAAGTCGTTGAGCAGTGTTGAGCGTGCACTGTCGCCATCGATGCCGTCGGGGATGGTCACGCCAACAACGTTGTTCATGCGCACTGACTGGTCGCCGAAGATCGCAAGGCCCATGCTGCGAAGGCCCTCGACCATGGCCGAGCCGTGCAGGCGGTGGCGCTCGACCGCGACATCCATCCCCTCGTCGACCAGCAGCCGCGCGCACTCCCGTGCACCGTAGAGCATGGTGGTCGCCTCGGTGTGGTGGTTGAGGCGCTTCGGGCCCCAGTAGTCGAGAATCTGGCTCAGGTCGAAGTAGTTGCTGCGAATGGGGTGAGCAACCACCTCGTCACCCTCGGAGCGGATGCCCGCCTCGATGCTCTTGCGCGAATTGACCACATCCACGGCGGCCTGGCTCAGCGTGATGGGCGAGCTTCCTGACGGGCCGCCGAGGCACTTCTGCAGGCCTGCAGTGGCTACGTCGATGCCCCACGCGTCCAGTTCGAAGGTGTTGCCGCCGAGGGAGGCCGTGACATCCGCGTAGAGCAGGGCGCCGTGCTTCGCGCAGATGGCGCCGAGTTCGTCGAGCGGCTGGGCGAGGGTGGTCGAGGTATCACCGTGCACGATGGCCACGAGTTTGGGCTTCGTCTCGATAATGGCCTTCTCGAGCTCGGCGGGCGTGAAGACCGTTCCCCACTCCCTCTCGATCACGTGCACTTCGGCGCCGCTGCGTTCGGCGATCTCGCGCAGAAGGTGCCCGAACCGGCCGAAGACGGGCACGAGCACGCGGTCACCCGGCTGCAGCAGGGAGACCATCGCGGCCTCGATGCCCGCACGACTCGTGCCGTCAATCAGCAGCGTGGCCTCGTTCGTGGTGCGAAAAACGCCGCGATACAGCTCCATCGTCTCGTTCATGTATGCGGTCATCGCCGGGTCGTACTGCCCGACAAGCTGCGCGGACATGGCCCGCAGCACCCGGGGGTCTGCATTCACGGGGCCGGGGCCCATGAGCAAACGCTGCGGGGGGTTGATGGGCAGGCTCGACATGGTGTCCTCACGGCTATGAATCAGTTGTTCCAGTATCTCAGATTACTGGAACGAATGTTTCAGTCGTGTTACATGGCAGGCCATGAGTCCCTATTCCCCCACCAGCTAGCCGTCCGTAAGCTGACGATCACCCAATTACTCAAGCGAAGGAAGCGCACATGGAAATCTGGCAGACAGAGTTCGATGCAGGCACGCTGGACGACCTGCAATTCAGTAAAGAGCATGTGATCGACCTGCCGAGTGGCGTGCTCCTCTACGCCACCGTCACCCTGAGTGGAGTAACGATCCCCGGAACCTTCGCGCAGCAGGAAACGAAGGATGCCGGGGATCCCTTCGTCGCAGCGCGCATAGTGCGCGCTGGTCGCGACTCCCTGACACCTAAGAAGTCAGGAATCGGCATCTTCATCCTCTCGC
>JAODLU010000379.1 GCA_025464125.1 Microbacteriaceae bacterium
GGCAGGCGAACATCATCTCGCGCGCTTTTGCCGTACCCACACGTCGTGGCAGGCGCTGGCTGAGACCCCAGATCGGCGTGAGCGACCACTTCGCGTGCGTGTCAGCGAACTTCGCGCTCTCGGAAGCCAGGATGATGTCGCCAGCGAGCGCCAGTTCGAGTGCACCCGTGTAGCAGTGCCCGTGCACCGAGGTGATCACGGGCACCGGCAGGTTGGCGATGCGCTCGATAACTTCGGCCTGGAAGTTCAGGCGGGGCAGTTGCTCGCCTTCAGCCAAATCGCCGAGGTCGTGTCCGGCGGAGAAGCAGCGCCCCGCCCCCCGCAGCACGACGACCCTCGTTGAGGAATGATCGGCCTCGATGTCGGAGACATGGCGTTCCAGGTCTTCGAAGACCGCAACGTTCAGGGAGTTCAATTTCTCTGGACGGTTCAGTACCAGGTGTGTGACACCATCCCGGTCTTCCCGCAGAACCAACGTTCCCATCGCAGTCTCCTTCGTCTGAACTGAGTTCATTATCGCCGGTCCACGGAGTGCCATCGCGCAGGAGAATTGCCGCTATTTCAGGAGCCGCGAAAGCACTCGATCAGCAAGCGGCTTGCCGCCGGTCTGGCAGGTTGGACAATATTCGAGAGTCGAATCGGCGAAACGCACTTGTCGCACCGTGTCCCCGCAGACCGGACAGGCCTCCCCGGCGCGACCGTGCACCTGCAGGTTGGACTTCTTCTCCCTCTTGTGTTCGGATGCGGCCACGCCGTCTGCGCGCGCTACCGCACTGCGCAGGGTGTCTTGCATCGCTGCGTACAGGCGGGAGACCTCATCCGGAGTCATCGACGCGGGCTTGAACGGCGACATCTTCGCCGCGTGCAGGATCTCGTCTGAGTACGCGTTGCCGATTCCGGCGATGATCGACTGGTTGCGCAGCACCCCTTTCACCTGCGAACGACCAGCTGAAGACAGGATGCCCGCGAGAGAATCAACTGTGAACCCAGGCTCCAGCGGGTCCGGCCCGAGCCGCGAAATGCCAGGTACCTGCTGCGGGTCCCTCACGAGGTAGAGGGCGAGGCTTTTCTTCGTGCCGGCCTCGGTGAGGTCGAAGCCAGATCCATCGTGCAGCACGAGCCGGGCCGCAAGCGGCCCCTTGCCGAGCCGCGATGGCACGGGGGCCGCATCTCTCCAGCGCACCCAGCCTGCCCGCGCAAGGTGGAACACGAGGTGGAGTTCGCCGACGGACAGGTCGAGAAACTTGCCGTGCCGGGAAACCTTCTCGATCGTGAGCCCGTGGAGGGCGCTGAGCGGGGGGTCGAATGTCTTCAGCGCGGCGAACGACACCATGTCGACCCTGTCGACCTCACGACCCACCAGCCGGGCGCCGAGATCGACGACCAGCGCCTGCACTTCGGGGAGTTCTGGCACGCAACCAGTGTGCCCCTCTACTCGGGAAGCGTGTAGCCCCCAGGTGTTTCCGCTACCAGGCCGTCTGCGAGGAGTCCGAGCAAGGCGCGCGCCCGCTGCACATCATCCGGCCAGACCGCATCGATCTCAGTGGAGGCAACCGGAACATCCGACTGCCTGAGTTCAGCCAGGATCAGCCCGCGCACCTGCCGGTCGGAGCCCTCGAACTTCTTCTGGCGAACCGCCCTCCGTCCGAGATATTCGGGGTATCCCTCCGCACGCCACGCACAGAGCTGCGCGATCGGGCAGTCGGCGCAGCGCGGAGACCTCGCGGTGCAGACGATCGCGCCGAGCTCCATGATCGCGGCGTTCGTGAGCCGAGCATCCGCCAGCGACTCAGGCAGCAACGACTCCATCGCTGCGAGGTCCAGGCGAGTGGTTGGCCGGCCCGGCTCACCATGCCCGTTGATTGCCCTTGCAATGACTCTCCGCACATTGACGTCGACCACAGGATGCCGGTGTCCGTATGCGAAGACGGCCACCGCCCGAGCGGTGTACTCCCCAATGCCGGGGAGTGCGAGCAGTAGTTCGACGTCGTCTGGCACCACCCCGCCGTGCCGCTCTGTGATCGCGACAGCCGCAGCGTGCAGGTTAAGGGCCCTCCGCGGGTAGCCGAGCCGATTCCACGCGCGCACTGCCTCGCCGGACGGCACGGCTGCCAGGTCTGCCGGGGTGGGCCACCGCTTGAGCCATTCTTCGAGCCGGGGAATCACGCGCGCAACCGGAGTCTGCTGCAGCATCACCTCGCTCACCAGCGTTCCCCACGCGGTGAAGCCGGGGCGGCGCCAGGGAAGGTCACGGCCGCTTGCGCGGAACCACGCGCTTACGGGGCCTGCGATGCTCATTTGTCCAGCCTAGATACTGCCAGCGCTGGGTATTCTTGACTCATGGCCAGATGGGCACCGGCACGACGAGACGTTCTCGAGGCGCTCGGCGCGGAGATCGCAGGTCTATATGGCCGCGGGCGTTCGATCGTGGCCATCGACGGGCCGGCCGGGCACACTGCGGAATTCGCGGATGACCTCGCCGAGGCCCTGCAGCTGGCAGGTCATCGCGTGCTGAGAGCCTCCGTCGCCGACTTCCATCGTCCTCGGGCCGAGCGCGACGACGAGTCAGCGGCCAGCACCTACGCGACCTCCTACGACTACTCGCTGCTGCGTCGCGTGCTGCTCGACCCTTTTCGCACAGCAGGCAGCACGGGTGTCGTGCTCGCGGCATTCGACGAAGACAGCGACACCGCCATCCAGCCGAAGTGGATCACCGCAGGGCCGGATGCGTTCCTGCTCATCGACGGCGAATTCCTGTTGAGGCCGGAACTGGCCGGCCTCTGGAACTACTCGATCTGGCTCGACCCGCCACGCGCAGATGGTGCGGAGGAGCAATCCGAAGCCCACGACCTCTACGTCAGCCAGGTCGGCCCGCGCACCGCATCGGTCGCCATCATGGACATGCAGGAGCCTGGGCATCCTCGCAGGGTGTTCGCCGACTCCTGCTAGAGCTGTCAGAACCGGGCGAGCACCGCGTCGGGTGCCATGAACTGTCCTGAACGCTCGACCTCGTGCACGAGGTCCACGATCGTCGCACTCACCGGTGTCGGCACGTCGACTGTCTTGCCAAGGCGAACCACGGCCCCGTTGAGGTAGTCGATCTCGGTGGGCTGGTGCCGACGGATGCTCTGCAGGGTCGACCCCGGATTAGGCGTCGATCCCATTCGCCGTGCCATGAGCCACGGCAACAGCTGCCCGAATGAGGCTGGCAGGCGAACGAGCAGGCGCAGCAGCCCGTTCGACAGCGTGCTGATCTTTTCAAACGTGATGCCCTTCGCGAACCCGACCCGTGCCGCCTCCCGCATGCTCTCGGTCATCAGCACGCGCAACGCGCGGTTGGCCACGACCTGCTGCACGCTGAGTCCTGTGATTGCGGGCAGGGCGTTCACGTGATTGATGATGAGCTTGGTCCACTGCGCGCCCTCGAAGTTGTCGGTGAGAACGATGGGCATCACGGAGCCGAGCAGCCGCGAAGCGTAAAGCGAAGCAATCACCGGTCCGCCGAGGTACGTCTCGCCGGGTGCCGTGATGGTGACTTCGCCGGGGGACAGGTATGAGGCAGCGTAGAGGGCCAGTGCGCCGATCACATCGGCCCGCGGCGCTCCAAGCCGTGCGCTCTGGAGTCCCTCAAGGCCGTTCTGTACGACGACCAGCGGCAGTCCACCGAGAAACGGCGCCTGGTCGGCCAGCGCGGCACGGGCATCCTGCGCTTTCGTCGCAACGAACGCGATCTCCGGTGTCGTCACCAGCCTTGGCACGGCGGTTACCCGTGCCGTGAAGTCACCCCATGCTCCCCGTAGGTGGATGCCGTGCCTGGCTATGGTTTCGAGGTTGGCGCCTCGAGCGACGATGGTGACATCGTGTCCTTCCCTGGCGAGCAGGGCGGCGATTGTTCCGCCGATCGCGCCAGCCCCGATCACGGCAACCCTCATGCTTGGAGCCTACCGGCGCTC
>JAODLU010000023.1 GCA_025464125.1 Microbacteriaceae bacterium
AACATGCCCCGAGTGTGGCCGATCCTGCGACGGCGGCTCACGAGCTATCCACAGAGAAACTCAGCCGCGGCGGTCTCCCATAAGCCCGCTATAACCCTTCACTGCCTGAGACCTACAGCAGTCATGATTCCGCGAAAGCCGCTCAGCTTCTCATCAACCGCGTCAGCTGCGAGAGAGAATTACGTCAGGGTATGAGCAAAAAGGCGATCATTGCGACGAAGTGAACGGTGCGGAGCCCGCGAGCGATTTTGCGCTCTGTTTCACTCGGTACTCCATCGCGCAGGAACATGGCATTACTGGACTCCCTTGCGGAACCGATGACAACCCATGGGCCTGTCTCAGGCGCATTTAGGTCGCCAGCAGGTTGCGAGCATGGAGGCATCCAGGCGTTCGAGGCGTAGCGTTGCGACGTGGGAATCTTCAACAGAATCAAAGACCCGGTGAATGCCGAATACCGCCTGATCTCGTGTTCGGCCAGCTCGCCCGGTGCGGCTTACTCGAACTGCCGAATGGAGGGAGTCGTAACCGGTCCCGGCGTTGGTCCAATCGCGATCGAGCACAACACTCTCACCGCGCCTACCAAGAAATGGCCGCAGCCGGGCGATACCCTGCCGGTCATCGTCGACCGCAACGATCCGTCACGGCTGAAGATCCGCTGGAACCAGATGCCGACCAATCGCGAGCGCGCCCGCCAGTTCGCGCAGGACGCCGCGGCAGCGCAGGCAGTACCGACCCCGCAGACCGCGACGGCGCCTGGCGGAATACCTGCCCAGGCCCAAAGCATGATCGACGACATCATCGCGAGGGCGAAGGCGGGTGGCGCCACGGTCAGCACCAGCTATGAAACCACGGTCGTCGGAGCGCCGGGTCGCGCCCAGCCCGGTGGTGTCGGCGGCGGCCTCACCCCCGAGCAGGCGGCGAGCGGGACTGGGCTCCAGCCCGCGACGGCCACGGTGCTGGCTGCACACGATGTGGTCATGCCCGCCGGACTTACCGGTGCGGGGGATGGTGGAACCACTGATCTCACTTTGGATGTCACCCTCGCAGACGGCACTGCCTACAGCACCAGCATGCGAATTACGTTCTCCACACCGGACAAGCACGACCTGATCTGCGCGATCGGTCGGCGGCTGCCGGTCCTGGTCAATCCTGCATCCCGCGACCAGATCGCGATCGATACAGCACGCCTGGCGTAACCGTTGTAGAGGGCTAGTCCCCGCAGGCAGCGCGCATCAATGCTGCGACCTCGCGTTTGACCATTTTGCTTCGCTCAAATCCCGATCTGCAGCACTGCGAGGCCGGGGAAAATCGCGAACGCGATGGTCAACGGCAGGATCAGGAAGACCAGCGGCACGAGCATCGCGACCTCTTTGCGACCAGCTGTCTCAATGAGCTCGCGTCTGGCCGCCTGCCGGGAATCGTCGGCCTGCGCGCCGAGCACTTCGGCGAGCGGTGTTCCCCGCTCGAGCGCACCGCTGACCTGCTCGACAACGCGGCTGAGCACGGGCAATTGAAGCGAGCTGGACATGGAGGCAAGTGCGTCAGCCAGGGGCACCCCGGTGTTGACGGCGGCGATCACCGCCCCGAACTCGGCTGCGATCTCCCCGTTGCTGGCCCGGGAAACCCGGCGCAGTGCATCCAGGATTCCCTCGCCTGCAGACAGGCTCAGCGTGAGGAATTCGAGCACCGTCGGAAGCTCACTGGTCATGCGTGCGAGTCGGGCGGCGGCGGCGCGTTGCAGCAGCACATCACGCACCACCGCCCCTGCAGCGCCGAGCGCGATGACACCCGCGACCTGCAGCGCGATGGGCACCAATTGCACACTGCCGAGAGCAACCGCGACCGCGATGCCGAGCACTGCCGAGCCGAGAGCCCATGACAGTTGCTGGAACCTGAACCGGTCCACGCCCAGTGCACTGGCTGACTGGCGAAGTCTCAGTTCGATCGTGCTGGTGCCGCCGAGCATCCTGTCAAGACCGACTCGTGCACGCATCGCAACGGGTGAGAAGAATGCCCCGACGATGGGCATTGGCTCAATGCTCCGGCGGGCAAGCAGCTGTCTCGCGGCCGGCGATACGTCGACGATGTATGGAGCCACGCGATTCGCGAGCCGTGGCCGACCGAACGACGGGAGGAGGCTGGCCAGCGACCACAGGCCGAGGCCGAGTGCGAGGCCGCAGAGGATCGCGAGGCCGCTGAACGAGCTCACCTGAACCACCGCTTCTCCTGCGGCATGCGGCCGAGCCGAAGCATCACGCGATACGCGATGACCGAGAGCACAAGACCGCCTGTGATGATCGCGCCGCCGCTCGGGGTGTTGTATGCCGCTGCTGCCTCTGGGCGCGTTGCCAGCATCACCAGGATCAGCCACGGAGCGGCTACGCCAAGCCGTGCTGCGTTGATTGTCCATGACTGTCGCGCCTGCACCTCAGAACGAATGGCGGATTCCCGCCGAAGCGATTCGCTGAGCGCGCGCAGCACTGCTGTGAGTTCGCTGCCGCCGACCTCTCTCGACATCCTGAGCGTTTCGAGGATGCGGTCGGCGACGGGGTCGGCCAGTCGGCCCTTGAGCTGGTCGACGGACAGGGAGAAGTTGCCCGTCGAGCGATAGTCCAGCGCGAAGCCGGAGAACGCTGACCGCATCGCCACGGGACCGACCTGCGCGAGGCTCACAACGCTGTCCGGCAGGGCGAGGCCAGAGCGCACCGCAGATACGAGGTGGTCGACCACGTCTGGCCACAACACCAGCGCCGCCCTACGGTGCGCTGCTGCGCGCTGCATGACGACCAGCATGGGCAGGGCGAGTGCCGCGACAGCGATGATCGCCGACAGCGCGACGACCGGCAGGAAAACGAAGGCCAGTGCTCCGCCCGCAAGAGCGCACAGCACGGATACGAGCAGGAGACCGCCAGGGGACACTGATCCGAGTCCAGCCTGCGCAAGCCTCTCGAGTGCGGCGGCCCGGAGTCGGAGTGTGCGTTTCGGCGTGATCCCGCCGGCGGGCCAGAGTGCTGGCGATGCGACGAGCACCAGCCCGAAGCCGAGCATGAGACCCAGCACGACGGTCATGTGCGACTGCCTGCAGGCGCTTCGGACGTGGGCGCGTGTCTCGCCAGCACGGAAGCCAGGTCGAAGCCGCCAGCCTCGAACTTCGAGGTCTTGGTGGGATAGCTGCCCGTAGCGGTCAACACCCCGTGCTGCAGGCTGAAGATGGTGCTCGCCTCGATAACACCTGATGACACTTGCCCGCTCGGCGCGAGGATCTCGGTGACTCGACGCTTGCCCCCGCGCAGCAGTTCGCAGTGTACGACGATGTCGATCGACGAGGCCACCGTTGGCACGACGAACGCCGCATCGATGTTTCGTCCCGCGAGCAGGGGAAGGGTGCAGAGCTTCGACAGGGCGTCACGCGCACCATTCGCGTGAATCGAGCACATGCCGGGGAGCCCGGAGTTGAGGGCGATCAGCAGGTCGAGCGATTCCGCTTCGCGCACCTCGCCGACCACGAGGCGGTCAGGGCGCATGCGGAGCGCTTCTTTGATGAGTCGCCTGAGCGTGATCTCGCCGACACCTTCAAGGTTCGGCTGCCTGCATTGCATGGCAACCGTATCCTTCGCGGCCAGGTCGAGTTCGAATGTCTCCTCGACTGTGACAATGCGCTCAGCAGGGCGGGCAGCGGAGAGCAGCGCGTTGAGAAGGGTCGTCTTGCCGCTCTGGGTTGCGCCAGAGACGAGGATGTTCTGCCCAGAGAGCACACACATCCGCAGGAATTCGGCCGCCTGTTGGGTGAGGGAACCAAGTGCCACGAGCCGCTGCAGGTGGCGGATTCGCTGGCTGAACTTGCGAACATTGACCGCCCACTCCGCGCGGGTCACGTCAGGAATCACTACATGCAGTCTTGAACCGTCTGGAAGGGAGGCATCCACGAATGGCGAACTCAGGTCGACTCGACGACCTGAGGATTGAAGCATCCGCTCGACCAGGTCACGCACTTCGCCTGCGGTAAGCGCGACCGGGGTGAGCTGCGGCACCCCGTTTCGGGCCACAAAGACCCGGTCTGGCGAGTTGATCCAGATCTCTTCGACCTCGTCGTCGTCGAAGTACGGCTGCAGGGCTCCGAACCCGGTTATGGATGCAATTACCTGGCGTTCTACTGCCGCCTCGTCGACGAGCATCGGCAGCGAACCACCCAGGGCGCGCTCGCTGTAGCGACGCACCTCGTCGCGCACATACCTGTCGGCGAGCAGGCTGTCGCCGCCGATATCCACTCCGTCGAGCCGCACCCGATCGCGCACCTGCGCGGTGATGATGGAGACGGCGCTGGGCATGCGGCCAGTGTGCTGCAGCCCCGCCGCAGCCGCCGGGCCTGTCCACAGGATCGGACTGGATGCTGCAGAAGCTCCGTGGCCCGCGAGCATCCCTCGACACTGCTACGGTCGGGGTAGAGCCGCTCTCGGAGCGGACCCAGTGCCGGGGGGCAATCCGTGAGATCCGTTCGTCAACATTCCACGTCCCGTTCGATCACGACACGTGGAATTGTCGGAGTCGCAGTGCTGGCAGCTCTCGCCATTGTCTTCACTCCGACGCTCGCGCAGGCAACACCTGGCGCGTACACCACACCCCCGAACAACGAGACCCGCGAGTTCGATCGCGGCATCGCCGTCGGCGCTTACCTCATACCCGAGTACTGCAACGACAGCATCACGGTCAGCATGAGATTGCAGAGCAACGCTGTCACGACAGGGTTCTGGCAGCCCTCCATCAACCTGAATGTGCCAAACCCGGATGCCGGCCCACCGCCCATCGAGCCGGACATAAACGATTTTACCGACTTCGATGTCTACCAGGCCGCCGAGGACCAGTACCAGCTCGACCTTCAGGCCTGGTTCCAGTCCCTGTCGCTCTATTCCTTCTCCGCGACCGCGGGATTCCTGACGCTGAACGGCTCCGGCACCGACTTTTACACGGGCACAGCGCTGCAGATTCCAGCAGCAGCTCTCGCCTTTGGGTCGGCTTTGCAGGTTCGGCTCTCCTACAGCCCCGACTGGCGCGACGCCGAGAATAACCCCACCGGAAGCGTCTCGGTGGACGGTCTCGTCGACCCTGCTGACCTCGTACTGTCGTCGGCAGCGGGATGCGTACTCGGTCTTCCGACCGGTGGCGGAGAGACCGACCCAGGGGGCACCGACTCGGGCGGCACTACTGATTCGTCAGGCTCTGCGGACTCCGGCTCGGGGAGCAGCGCAGCACTGGCAGCGACCGGAGCTGACTACTCCCCCGTCCTCATCGGTGGCAGTCTCATGCTCGCCATGGGGGTCACAGGCCTGCTCGCCTCACGCAGGCGTGCCCGCAAAGCGTAGAGCGGCCCGCTAGCCAACCGGCGTAGCGCCCACCTTCACGTCCACCTTGTAGTCGCCGCCCGCAATCGATGTCACTGTCACGGCAGCTGGATACGTCTTGCCGTCGTTGAGCAGGGTCGTGCAGTCAACTACGGCGCCGACCGTCATCACGATGTCGGTCGACCCGCAGTCGACCGTCGGCTCGAAGCCGTACTGCCCGGCCATCGAAGCGGAGGCAAGGTCGGCGAGTGCGCCCGGCGTCAGCGTCGGACCCGCGGCTGTCGGCGTCGGAGTGGGCGTCGGCGTCGGCGTGCTCGCCTGCTGGCCCTTCACATTGATGGAGTATTTGCTGCCGTTCACCTTCGTGATCGTTATCGTGATCGGCAACTCCTGCTTCGACGTAGTGTCGGTCGCCGTGCAGTCAAGAGCCTTGCCCACTGCTACTTCGGTGCTACCGGTGCCGCAGTCCACTTTCGGAAGGGTGCTGCTGTTCCACTCGGTCTGCAGGGCCTTCGCCGCAGTGTTGGCAATGGTCGATTTCTCAACTGTCAGCGGCCCGTCTGCGGACGCGCTGCATCCGGCCAGGCCGAGTACGACAATGGCGGGAAGAACAATTGCTATGGCGAATTTCACTGCGGCTCGATTCACTGCGGTCCGTGCATGACGGGTAAGTCAGGGCGATCCTAGCGGGGGCAGATTTCTAACAATCGTGAGCCCGCGAGAGCGAAGCGCCAGCTGCTGCCCTGCGAGAAACTGCTGGAGACGGTCGTTGGTGCCACGAATGTGGGCGGCGACGAGCGTTGCGGCAAGGTCCGCATCGTGGGTGGCCACGGCATCCACTATTTCGCGATGTTCACGCCATGCCTGCTCGCGCGACTCTGGCGTGCGGCCCTCGAGCCACCGTGTGCGAGCCAGTCGCGTCATGGCCCCGCGCACGGAATCGGTCATCATCGAGTTGCCAGACAGTGCAGCCAGTTCGACATGAAACCTGCCCCCGGCCTGAACGACACCAGCCTCGTCAGCGGTGTGTCTCGCGGCTTCGAGCAGTTCTGACAGGGCGGCGACCTCGGAATCGGATGCCCGCACAGCGGCACTTCGCACCGCAGCAGTCTCGACTGCCTCTCGAAGCTCCGCCAGCTCGCCGATCTCGGTGGCGTCGATCGGGGCCACGGCGAAGCCGCGGGGGCCGCGCACGACCAGGCCCTCGGCGTCCAGCCTCATCAGCGCTGCGCGCACCGGCGTTCGGGATGCCGCGAAGTCGATCTCGAGACCGCGCTCGGTGAGCCGCTCCCCCGGCAGCAGGTCGAGGGAGAGAATGGCGGCCCTCAGCCGTTCGTAGATCTGGCTGGTCTGCGAACTGGTCACTGACTGCCCTTCCCGTTGGTGTACCGTTTTGGTATACCAAGAAGAATACCTGACGAGCGAGGCACAATGACGACCATCGAGAGCATGTCGCCACGGCTGCGCGCCCGCCGCGGGTGGACGGCGCTCGTGGTGGCCGTGCTCGCCCAGACGGCGGGCACCGCGTTCGTGAGCACGCCAGCCTTTCTCATCCCGCTGCTGCACACCGAACGGGGGCTGACGCTTGCGCAGGCAGCACTGCTCGCTGCAACACCGACACTCGGCATGGTTCTCACGCTCGTGCTGTGGGGAGCGCTCGCAGATCGCGTAGGCGAGAAGTGGGTCATAGCAGGAGGGCTCGCGCTCACCGCCCTGGCAGCGGTCGGAGCGATGACGGCCGTCGGATACCCGGCGCTCGCTGGCTTCCTGCTGCTCGGTGGGGCGGCATCCGCAAGTGGCAACTCAGCGAGCGGCAAAGTGGTTGTCGGCTGGTTCGCGAAAGATCGCAGGGGTCTCGCCATGGGCATCCGCCAAATGGCCCAGCCGCTTGGCGTCACTGTCGCCGCTGTCAGCGTGCCGGGTCTTGCTGCTTTCGGCGGTATCGGCCTGGCCTTCCTGCTGCCAGCCATCCTCACCGGCCTGCTTGCGGTGCTCTGCGCAGTGCTGGTGATGAACCCTCCCCGGGTACCGCGGCCTGCAATTGTGGACGCAGGGCAGTCCATCGACGCGAAGCGGGCAGCCAATCCCTACCGTGGCGGCGGATTCCTCTGGCGCATCCATGCGGTGTCTGTGCTGCTTGTCGTGCCGCAGTTCACCCTCTCGACATTCGGGCTGGTCTGGCTCGTCACCCAACTGCACTGGATGCCCCTCGCAGCAGGGCTGCTCATCGGGCTGGCCCAGTTCATCGGGGCAGTCGGGCGCATCGGTGTCGGGGTGCTGAGCGACAGGGTCGGCAGTCGGGTGCGGCCGTTGCGATGGGTGGCCGTGTCAGCTGTTGTCGCGATGCTGGCCGTCGCAATCGCAGGCGCCGCAGGCTGGCAGGCTGGCGCGATAGTGCTGGTGATCGCCATGACCGTCACGGTCGCAGACAACGGGCTGTCGTTCACCTCGGTGGCCGAGATGTCTGGTCCGGCCTGGTCGGGGCGCGCGCTCGGGGTGCAGAACACCGGCCAGTTCCTGGCGGCATCCGCCATCACGCCGCTCGTCGGCCTGCTCATCGGAGTCGTCGGCTACCCCCTCGGCTTCGCCGTCGTCGCCCTGTTTCCGCTGGCGGCCATCCCCCTGGTGCCCCGAAGTGACGCAGAGCACGACCGGCTCTGACCTGGCCCTGCCGATACAATTGGGCCAACTGCGGGAGTGGTGAAATTGGTATACACGCAGGATTTAGGTTCCTGTGCCGCAAGGCGTGAGGGTTCAAGTCCCTTCTCCCGCACGCAAATGGCAGTTTGGAGCCGCTACCCTGTTCTGAACTGACGACTGGAGCCTCACCGTGCTTTCCACCAGCCTGATCCCCTGGCTCGACCCGAATGAACTTATCCAGGGCGCCGGCCCTTGGGCCCTGCTGCTCGTCTGCGCGATCATCTTCGCCGAAACCGGCCTGCTCATCGGCTTCATCTTCCCCGGCGACACACTGCTGCTGATCACCGGTCTTCTCACGTTCCGGGGAATCATCCACATCGACATCTGGTGGGTGGCTCTTGCGATCGGCTTTGCCGCATTCCTTGGCGGCGAGGTGGGCTATTACATCGGCAAGAAGAGCGGCCCTGCCATCTTCGAGCGCAAAGAGACCGGCCTCATCAGCATGGACAGCGTGCGAAAAACCAACTCGTTCTTCGCGAAGTACGGCGGCCTCGCGGTAATCATCGCCAGGTTCGTGCCCATCGTGCGCACCTTCGCTCCCATCGCTGCCGGT
>JAODLU010000016.1 GCA_025464125.1 Microbacteriaceae bacterium
ATCTCCCACTTGGTCGCCCCGAGAGCCAGTGCGGCCTCCTCGTGGAGACGAGGGGTCTGCAGGAAGATCTCCCGGGAGATGGAGCTGATGATCGGCAGGATCATGACGGCCAGTACTACTGCCCCAGCGAGGATCGTCGACCCTGTGGTTGACGGAGCGCCGGCGAAGAGCGGGATGAAGCCCAGGTGCGCGTTGAGCCAGTCGCCGAGCGGCAGCAGCAGCGGACGGATCACGATGATGCCCCACAGGCCGAACACGATCGACGGCACAGCGGCGAGCAGGTCGATCAGATAGCCGAGCACTCCGGCGATGCGGCGCGGGGCGTAGTGGGAAATGAAGAGGGCGATACCGATGGCGATCGGTGCACCGATGACCAGGGCAATCGCGGAGGCGAAAATAGTTCCGAAGATCAGCGGACCGACGTATGCCCAGAAGTTGGCATATCCACCGGTTGGCCCTGAGTTCAGGTCGGGATTGGTCTGCCAGTTCGCGGCGATAGCCGGCACTGCCTGCACGATGAGGAACAGTGCGACCGCGGCCAGGATGACCATGATTGCGACGGCGGAGCCGAAGCTCAGGCCGAAGAAGATGCGGTCGGCTGGCCGGGATTTCACACGAGCCGGCCCCGCTCCTTTAGGGGAGCGGGGACCGGTCGTGGTGCTGCCTGTGCTCAGGAGGGCCGACGAGCCAGCGCCCACACGGGATCGAACAGTTTCGTTGGTGCTCACTGGATTCTTTCTCGTGGGGACTGGCCGGTTGGCCAGCCGTCGTGCGATGGCAGCAGGCTACTACTTGACGAGTGCGAGACTCGCGTTGATCTTCTTCAGCATGGCAGCCGGGATCGGAGCAGCACCAGCGTTCGCGTTTGCGACCTTCTGGCCCTCGTCACTTGCGACGTATCCGATGTAGTCCTTCGCGAGCTTGGCCTGGGCCGGCGCCTTGAAGGTCTTGCACAGGATGACGTATGACAGCAGCGGGATCGGGTACGCCGACTTGTCGGTGATCTTCGTGTAGTCCAGCTTCTGTGACAGGTCGCCAGCAACAGCCGAAGGGACCGCGGTAGCGGCAACGGTGAAGGCTGCTGATGCACCCTTTGCGCTGAACGCGACGTAGTCACTGGAGGTACCGGCCTTGATCGACGCGGCGGTCAGGGTGCCGATGGCGCTGTGGTCGGCGTAGCCGATCGTGCCGACACCAGCCTTGACCGTGTTCACAACACCTGAGCCACCCTGCTGGGCGCTCGAGCCGGCAACCGGCCAGGCGTTGCTCGGGGCGTATGTCCACACCGAGGGGGCCGTCTGGCTGAGGTAGTTGGTGAAGTTGGTCGTCGTGCCGGATCCGTCTGAACGGGTGACCGTGGTGATGGCCGTTGCCGGCAGGGTCGCCTTCGGGTTCTCTGCGGCGATGGCCGGGTCGTTCCAGGTGGTGATCTTCAGGCTGAAGATCTTCGCGATGGTGTCTGCGGAGAGGTTCAGGTTGGTCACGCCAGCCAGGTTGTAGATGACCGCGACACCGTCGAGGTAGACCGGCAGGTTGATCGCACCGTCGACGCCACAGGTGGCGGCGGAGGAGGTGACCTGGGTCGGGTTGAGCGGCGAGTCAGAGCCAGCGAAGTCGTAGCTGCCTGCGAGCCAGTTGGTGACGCCACCGCCGGAGCCCTGTGACTTGTCGTAGTTGATGGTTACGCCCTTGACTCGGGCGTTGAATGCTGCGGTCCACGCTGCCTCGGCGTTGGCCTGTGCACTGGAGCCACCGGCGGTGATCGTGCCGGTCGCGGTGGTATCGAATTCGTACGCAGCGGCGGTCTCCGTCGGTGTTGCGGAGGTGCCGGGTGTTGCGGTGCTCGAGCAGCCTGCCAGAGCGATGACGGTGGTGAGTGCGAAGGCACTCACTACGGCGACATTCTTGAACTTCACTGTGTTCCCTTCAGGGGGCGGATGGACCAGTGCTGGTCCGAGAGCGAAGCTACGGCCAGACAATGACCAGAGTTGTCCAGAAGGGTAAACGAGAGGTGAACGAGCCCCAAACATCAGCTCAGCCCCACCGCGGTCAATCGAGCGCTGGACCGTGCGTCTCTACGGCGACAAGGCCGTCAAGCGGATGCTCGATCGACACGTGCATCACCGTGTACTCAGAGGTCGACAGCATCGCCGCCCGCCGAAGCGCGGCGTCGATCGGTGTGCCGGTGCCGCCAGCCACCTCGTCGATGATCTGGGGGATCACCGGGCCGTGACTGCAGATCACCGCAGCCCTCTTCTTCTCGAGCCGCTTGCGCACGACGTGGCGCACCCTGGCCGTGTCGTCTTCGTACGCATCCTGGCTGATGCCGGCCTTTGCCTTGACCTCGAGGCCCATCAGCGTGGCCAGTGGTTCGATGGTCGTGAGACAGCGGGTGGCCGTGCTGCTGATCAGGGTGACCGGACCCCATGCCGCGATCGCTGGCGCCACGTTCTGGGACTGTTCGAGGCCGCGGTGCAGGAGAGGTCGCGTCGAATCCGGCCCGTCCCATGACCCCGGCGGCACCGCCTTGCCGTGACGCAGCACGATGACCGGGAACGTTCGCGTGGTGCCAGCTGCATCCCTTGCGGCAAAGCGATCGAGCACATCCTGGTCGCGGTCATAGCTGAGCGCAGCCCGCGCGGCGTCGATTGGCAGCCACTGGAGAGCCGCTATCTCGTCGTTCGGCGCGAATGTCGAGGCTGCCAGCGCGGCATCCGATATCTCGGCTGACCAGTAATACACGATCTTCGCGCGACCGTTGGGCATCGTATATTCGGTTGTTCCGAGTGGGGCACCGAGGGTGATGGCGAGACCGGTCTCTTCGCTGATCTCGCGTACCGCTGTCTGCGGGGGTGTCTCGCCGGGGTCGACCTTGCCCTTCGGCAGGGAGACGTCCTTATGTGCATCGCGGTGCACGAGCAGTACTTCGGTCTTGCCATTCCGCACTCGCCAGCAGACAGCGCCTGCGGCCTGCACGATCGACGGGCCGGCGACCAGTGTCACCTCGTGACTCCGGCGCGCTTCCTGTGGCTGACCTGTCGCATCAGCACGTTCTGCATGTCTTCGAGTGATGACCCGTCTTCTGCATGGTTGTGCCGCGTCCAGGCGCCTTCACCGTCGAGCGACCACGACGAGGTGTCATCCGACAGCGCGAGGTCGAAGAGCTCATCGATCTCCTGCAGGTGCTGCGGGCTGACGAGCCGCACGAGTGCCTCGACCCTGCGGTCCAGGTTGCGGTGCATCATGTCAGCACTGCCGATGTAGACCTGCGGGTCGCCGTCGTTCACGAAAGAGAAGATGCGCGAGTGCTCGAGATAGCGGCCGAGGATCGAGCGCACCGTGATGTTTTCGCTCAGGCCCTCAACGCCGGGCTTCAGCGCACAGATGCCGCGCACGACCAGCTGCACCGGCACACCGGCCTGGCTGGCGCGGTAGAGCGCGTCGATGATCGCTTCATCGACGATCGAATTCAGTTTGATCCGGATGCCGGATGGCAGGCCGTTTGCCGCGTTCTGCGCCTCCGTCATGATGCGCTTGACGAGGCCTTTGCGCAGGTGCCGCGGTGCAACGAGCAGCCGCTTGAACTTCTTCTCGATCGCGTAACCGGAGAGTTCGTTGAACAGGCGGGTGAGGTCTTTGCCGACCGCAGGGTCCGCGGTGAGCAACCCGAGGTCTTCGTAGATGCGGCTGGTCTTCGGGTTGTAGTTGCCTGTGCCGATGTGGCTGTAGTGCTTCAGCACGCCGTTCTCGCTGCGAATGACGAGAGCCAGCTTGCAGTGGGTTTTGAGCCCGACGAGCCCGTAGACGACGTGCACTCCGGCTTTCTCCAGCTTGCGGGCCCACGAGATGTTCGCGGACTCGTCGAAGCGTGCCTTGATCTCGACAAGCGCCAGCACCTGCTTGCCGGCATCCGCCGCGCGAATCAGCGCCTCAACGATCGGGCTGTCACCGGATGTGCGGTAGAGGGTCTGCTTGATGGCGAGCACGTTCGGGTCTGCCGCCGCCTGCTCGAGGAATGCCTGGACGCTGGTGGCGAATGACTCGTACGGGTGGTGCAGCAGAACGTCCTGCCGGGCGATCGACCCGAAGATGTCTGGCGCGGAATTGGTCTCGACCGGCATGAGTTCAACGGCGGTCACCGGCACGTGCCTGCGGTACTTCAGCTGCGGACGGTCGATCTTCGTCACCTCGAACAGCCCGCCGAGGTCGAGGGGTGCAGGCAGCCTGTAGACCTCCTGCTCGGTGATGTCGAGCTCGCGCACCAGCAAACCGAGGGTGACGTCATCCATGTCGTCAGTTATCTCGAGTCGGATGGGCGGCCCGAACCGGCGGCGGAGCAGCTCACGCTCGAGAGTCTGGATGAGGTTTTCCGACTCGTCTTCCTCGACCTCCACGTCTTCGTTCCGGGTAACGCGGAACTCGTGGTGGTCGAGAATCTCCATGCCGGGAAAGAGGTCGCCCAGATGGTTCGAGATCAGGTCTTCGAGGGGGATGAACCGCAACAGGCCGCTGCCGTCGTTCGGCAGCTGCATGAACCGCGGCAGCATGGGCGGAACCTTGAGACGAGCGAACTCCTCCTTGCCGGTCTTCGGGTTGCGCACCCGAATCGACAGGTTGAGTGAGAGGCCCGAGATGTAGGGAAAAGGATGCGCCGGGTCGACTGCGAGTGGCATCAGCACAGGAAAGATCTGGTTCGAGAAGATGTCGTCGACCCTCAGGCGATCGGCCTCGCCGAGGTCGCCCCAGTTCTCGATGTGGATGCCCGCGTCGTCGAGCTGCGGCTTGACCATGTCACGGAAAGCTGCGGCATGCCTTTTCTGCAGCTCTTGCGCCTTGTCCTGGATGAGGGCGAGGGCGGCGGTCGGGGCGACCCCGACATTGGTCGGCACTGCGAGACCGGTCAGGATGCGCCGCTTCAGGCCCGCAATGCGCACCATGAAGAACTCGTCGAGGTTGCTAGCGAAGATGGCCAGGAAGTTGGCCCGCTCGAGCAACGGCAGCTCGGGGTCTTCGGCCAGCTCGAGCACACGGGTGTTGAACGAGAGCCAACTCAGCTCGCGGTCGAGGTAGCGATCGGCCGGCAGGGTTCCGTCATCCACCCAGGTGGAGTCATAGTCGTCGTCGAGGCTGTCGGTCGCCAGACCTGCGTCGTCGAGATACGTCTCACTGTCCATCGGTCAATCATGTCACCGTGAGGTGAACGTGCGATGAAGAGCTGCACTGCCCCGTTCCGCCGCTCGGCCCGCTCCGCCTTCCGGCCCCATCCCCACGAGGCGGCGCGGTTAGGCGGCGCGGTTGTGGGAGCTGTCAGGGGGAGCGGTACTGGATGTCTGTCGAGAAGGTTGTGAAGCCCAGCGAGCGGTACAGCGCCAGGGCCGGGGCGTTGTCCCCCTCCACGTAGAGGGCGGCCGTGCGGATGCCGCGGCCAGCCAGGTGCGCAAGCCCCGCCTCCATGAGGCGTCGGCCGAGCCCTTCACCCTGCCGGGACGGATCGACGCCGATCACGTAGATCTCGCCGATGCCGTGCTCGACCTTCAGCCAGTTGTAACCGGCGAGTCCGCCACCATCCCGAGCCACGATGAAGTCATCAGCACGGAACCACGGTTCCTTCTTCAGCTCGTCGAGGTCGCCCTGTGACACGGAACCCTGCTCG
>JAODLU010000038.1 GCA_025464125.1 Microbacteriaceae bacterium
CTCGATGCATTCCGTGACCTGACGGCCGAGCGCGCGATCGTCACAGAATTGACGTCGAGCCTGAAGACCCCGCGCGACCAGCTGCCCGAACGAATCGCCGATCTCGTCGCGAGCCTGAAGGCTGCGGAGAAGAAAATCGCCGAGTTCGAGTCGGCAGCCCTGGTCGAGCGGGTCCCTGCCCTCGTAGCTACTGCGAACCGCGTAGGCGCGCTGTCTGTTGTCAGCGCCGACGTCGGCGGCCTCAAGTCATCCGACGAGCTCAGAAACCTCGTGACAACCGTGCGGGGCCGACTCGGCACTGATGCAGCGCTGGTTGTGCTTGCCGCAGATGTGGCGGGCAAACCCGCCGTGATCATCGGCACCAACGATGCGGCACGGGGGCTCGGCGTGCGCGCAGGCGAACTGGCCAGGCTCGCTGCGGGCATCCTCGGCGGCGGGGGTGGCGGCAAGGATGATCTCGCCCAGGGTGGAGGCTCGGACCTCGCAGCGATCCCCGCAGCTCTCGAGGCGATCAGCACAGCCCTCCCGAGGTAACAGGATGCGCCATGGCGTGCGTGTCGGCGTCGACGTTGGCAAAGCCCGCATCGGAGTCGCGAAAAGCGACCCGTATGGCATGCTCGCGACCCCGGTGGCGACCGTGCCCCGGGGAGATGGCGACATTCGGGCGATCCTCGCAGAGGTAACCCAACTGGAAGCGGTGGAGATCGTCGTCGGGCTGCCGATAGCACTGTCTGGCGGTGAGACACCATCCACCCAGGATGCCCGTGACTTCGCCGCGCAACTGGCCGCCGCGTCAGCGATTCCGGTCAGGATGGTTGACGAGCGCCTGTCGACTGTCTCGGCGCAGCGTGCGTTGCACGCTTCCGGCCGCAACACGAAGAACTCCCGCTCGATCATTGACCAGGTGGCCGCAGTTATAATTTTGCAGCATGCACTCGACTTCGAGCGCTCAGGTGAAACTCCTCCTGGTGTGATCGTCGACCAGCACGAAGGACACTAATCCGTGGCAGATGAGCCAACCTGGGACGAGATCTTCTCGTCGCAGCCGAATAACCCGTCGCAGTCCGGCACCCCCTCGCAGCCCGACGGTACGGGCCAGCCGACGCAGCCGCCAGCCAGCGGTCGCGCCGATCCTTTTGGCACGGCAGAGCCCATAGCAACGAGTCGCCGACAGCTGCGCGAGCAGGAGAGCGGTCGACGATGGTCGGACGACAGCGCCCAGGTAGCCAAAGAAGAGTCGCGCCGGGATCGCCGGTCCCGCTCAGATGACTCGGGACTCCCGCCGAGAAAGAAACGGCGGCGCCTCACCTGGCTGTGGGTGCTGCTGGTCATCGTGGCACTGCTCGGTGGTGGCGTTACGGCGGTCTGGCTCACGTTCGAGACGCAAATACGGCACGTGCTTGGATGGGAAGAGTCCAACGACTACACCGGAACAGGCACCGGCAAGGTCGTGATCACCATCAAGAACGGGCAGACGGGTGAAGACGTGGCGAAGACCCTGGTTTCAGCCAAGGTCGTCAAGTCTTTCGACGCTTTCTACGGCCTGCTGTTGAAGCAATCTCCGGCGGTGAACTTCCAGCCTGGCAGTTTCGCGCTCAAAGGGCAGATGAGTTCGAAATCGGCGCTCGCGGCCCTCGTTGACCCTAAGAACAAAGTCTTCACTCAGATAGTGCTGCCAGAGGGCATTACGGTCAGGGGAGTCATCGATCGACTGGCCAAGCTGTCTTCCAGCACCGGCGTGACCGGAGACCAGCTCACTGCCGCTGCTGCCGATTACAAAAGTTTCGGGCTTCCGGACCAGGCTCCGAGCCTCGAAGGCTACCTGTTTCCCGCCACCTATTCGCTCGACCCGGGGCTCAGCGCCCACGACATGTTGAACGTCTTCGTCAAAGAGATGTTCAAGCGGCTGGATGCAGCAGGCGTTGCACCTGATGACCGCCACCGCGTGCTGACCCTGGCTGCGCTGACGCAGAAGGAGGGCGGCAACAGTGCGGACTTCCTGAAGGTCGCGCGGGTTTGGGACAACAGGATCGACAACGGCATGAACCTGCAGTCCGACGCAACGGTCAGCTACGGCGCCGGGGGAACGACGATCTCGACCACTGATGCGCAGCGCGCTGACAAGAGCAACCCGTACAACACGTACGCGAACCCCGGTTTGCCTGTCGGCCCGATCTCGAATCCCGGCATGGACGCAATCAACGCGACACTGCACCCAGCTGATGGTCCGTGGATTTACTTCGTGCTCGTCAACGGCGAGACCGGCGAGACGGTCTTCTCGACCACACTTGCGGAGCACAACGCTGCAGTGAAGCAGTGGCAGGCATGGCTGAAAGCCCATCCAGGCTTCGACGCAGGATGATCGCCCGCACCAGACTCGCTGTTCTCGGGTCGCCGATCGGTCACTCAAAATCGCCTGCGCTGCATACCGCGGCCTACGCGGAACTCGGGTTGCCGTGGAGCTACGACGCGATTGAAATCGACACAGGCACGCTCGCGGGTTTCCTGCGCGATCGGAACGAGGAATGGCGAGGGCTCTCGCTCACGATGCCGCTCAAGAGGGATGTGCTGCCTCTTCTCGATCGCGTCGATGAGCTGGTGGAACTCACCGGAAGCGCGAACACCGTGCTTATCGGCGACGACGGCGGAGGGTTGTCCCTTCGCGGATACAACACCGACGTCTACGGCATAGTCGAATCCATGCGAGACGCGGGCGTCAGCATCCTGACCAATGTCCGCCTGCTCGGCGGAGGTGCGACCGCGGCGTCTGCGCTGGTGGCGGTAGCCCAGTTAGGCGGAGCGCGAGTAATCGTTTCGGTGCGAAATCCGTCGCGAGCCGCGCGACTTGTCGCGCTGGGTGAACGTCTTGGCCTTGTCGTCGAAGTGGAAACCCTCGGCGTGATGAACAGCGGATTCGCAGCTGACGCAGTGATCAGCACGCTGCCGGGTGGGGTTGAGCACGGCCTCGAGTTCGATGCAGGGCTGCGAGCGACGTCTGTATTCTTCGACGTCGCGTACGAGCCATGGCCTACACCGTTGGCTGCGTCGTGGCTGGAGGTCGGAGGCAGGGTCGTGCCGGGCATAGAGATGCTGGTCAGGCAGGCCCTGGTGCAGGTGCGCGTGTTCCTGTCGACTGATCCCATGCGGGAACTGCCGGCGGAAACGGCGGTGCTGGCAGCCATGCGATCGGCGGTCGGCCTGGCAGCCACCGCGTGAGCGACGAGCTGACCGTCGGCGCTGTGGGAGGATTCTAGACATGCTTCGTTGGTTGACCGCTGGGGAATCGCACGGCCCCGAACTGGTCGCGATCCTTGAGGGCCTGCCAGCTGGCGTGCCCGTGTCGATGGCCGCGATCCGCGCCGACCTGCACAGGCGCACTCTTGGCTACGGCCGGGGTGCCCGCCAGAAGTTCGAGCAGGACGAGCTCACCATCAGTGGTGGTGTGCGCTTCGGCCTGACCATGGGTAGCCCGGTTGCTCTGCGCATCGGTAACACCGAATGGCCTCGATGGGTGGAGGTTATGAGCGCTGAGCCCGTCGACCAGGATTCCCTGCCAAAGGGCAGGGGCGCCGCCCTGACCCGTCCACGACCCGGTCACGCCGACCTCGCTGGCATGCAGAAGTACGGCTTCGATGAATCCCGGAACGTGCTCGAGCGAGCGAGCGCCAGGGAGACCGCGGCACGCGTGGCGCTCGGTGCGGTTGCCCGGTCGTACCTGGCCGAGCTCGGCATCCAGCTCGTGTCACACACCCTCTAGATCGGGTCTGTGCGCGCGCCTGAGGGCAGCGCATTGCCGGGCCCGGCGGATGTCGCAGCTCTCGACGCAGATCCGCTGCGCTGTTTCGATTCCGCAACGTCCGCACTCATGGTGCGGGAGGTGGACGCCGCCCATGAGGACGGCGACACCCTCGGCGGCGTTGTGGAGGTCCTCGCATACGGCGTCCCGCCGGGCCTCGGTTCGTACACGCACTGGGATCGCCGCCTGGACTCGCAGCTCGCTGCGGCGTTGATGGGCATCCAGGCAATTAAGGGAGTCGAGGTCGGGGATGGTTTTCTCACCGCGACCCGCCGAGGCTCAGAAGCCCACGATGAGCTCTTCCAGGCTGACGGCGGCATAACCCGCTCGAGCGACAGGGCTGGCGGCACCGAGGGCGGCATGAGCACGGGAACGGTTCTGAGAGTGCGCGCCGGAATGAAGCCGATCTCCACCATCCCGCACGCACTGAGGACGGTCGATATCGCCACCTCCGCCGCTGCCGAGGCTCATCACCAGCGATCGGATGTGTGCGCGGTTCCCGCCGCAGGTGTCGTTGCGGAAGCGATGGTCGCACTGGTGCTCGCGAACGCCGTGCTCGAGAAGTTCGGTGGCGACTCGGTCAGCGAGACCCGGCGCAACCTCGATTCATATCTCGCGGCCATCCCGGCCAATCTCCGCACCGGGTCCGCGTCGGACCCGCTGCTCGGCGCATGAGCCACCCGCACGTCGTATTCATCGGGCCGCCTGGGGCTGGCAAGACCCGTCTCGGCAAGCGGGTGGCGAAGCTGCTGCGCACCGATTTCGTTGATACCGACCGTCGGATCGTTGCAGGTCATGGACCCATAGCTGACATCTTCTCCCAGCGCGGCGAAGAATTCTTCCGCCGCATCGAACGCACCGAAGTGAGCCAGGCACTCACAGAAAAGGCAGTGGTCTCTCTCGGCGGAGGCGCGGTTCTCGACCTCGCAACACAGGCCGACCTGGCCGCGCAGTGCGTCGTGCTCGTCACAGTCAGTCCTGAGGCGGTCGCATCGCGGATCGCTAAATCCAACCGGCCTCTCGCCGGCGACATGGATGCCTGGACCAGGCTTGTCGAGGGCAGGCGCGAAATCTACGAACGCCTTGCAACCCGCACCTGGGATACCTCGAACCTGCCGATCGACGACATTGCGGCGGAGATCGCCGCCTGGCTGAAGTCCGCCAGAACAACTGGAGAAGTCAGCTTGTGAGCACAACAGTCATTACCGTGCCCGGCGCGGCCTCCGGCAGCGAAGCCTACGACGTTCGCATCGGCAGGGGCATCCTCGGCCAGCTGCCCGAGCTGATCGGCAAGGACGCGAACAAGGTGCTGGTCGTGCATCCCGCGACCCTGGGAGCGCGCGCCGAGAAGCTTCGCGCAGACCTCGTCGATGAGGGCTACGAGGTCCTGCTCGCCGAGATTCCGGATGCCGAGACGGGCAAACGGGTGGAAGTGGCCGCATTCTGCTGGCAGGTGATGGGGCAATCCGATTTCACGCGCACTGACGCCGTCGTCGGTTTCGGCGGGGGATCGGTGACAGACCTCGCCGGATTCGTTGCCGCGACCTGGCTGCGCGGCATCCGACTCGTCAATGTGCCAACCACCCTGCTCGGCATGGTCGACGCCGCAATCGGCGGCAAGACCGGCATA
Organism: Microbacteriaceae bacterium; assembly: GCA_025464125.1. GTDB lineage: Bacteria > Actinomycetota > Actinomycetes > Actinomycetales > Microbacteriaceae > Lacisediminihabitans. The sequence continues at coordinate 5,427 of JAODLU010000038.1, forward strand.
AACACGAACGAGGGCAAGAATCTCGTTGGCGCGTTTTATGCTCCGGCTGGCGTGCTCGTCGACCTGGACACGCTCGACGGCATCAGCCAAATGGAGATCCTGGCCGGGTTCGGCGAGGTGGTGAAGTACGGCTTCATTGCAGAGCCGGAAATCCTGGACATCATCGAACGAGACGTCGACGTGGCGACAAACTCCCAGAGCGACGAGTTCCGCCGCATGGTCGAGCTGTCAGTCCGCATCAAGGCGCGGGTTGTCGGAGCGGATTTCAGGGAGGCGGGCCTCCGCGAAATCTTGAACTACGGGCACACACTCGGCCACGCGGTGGAGTATGCGGAACGATTCCAGTGGCGTCACGGCGCAGCGGTAGCAATCGGCATGGTCTACGCCGCGGAACTCGGCAGGCTGACAGGGCGGCTTTCGGATTCCGTGGTCGACAGGCACCGCAGCATCCTCACCTCCCTTCAGCTGCCTACCGGGTATCCGACCGGACGCTGGCAGACCCTGCTGTCTGTTATGAAACGTGACAAGAAGGCCCGTGGCAGCATGCTGCGCTTCATAGTGCTCGACGACATCGCGAAACCGACCACGCTCACCGGGCCAGACGAGAGCCTGCTCTTTGCCGCGTACCAGGAGATTGGCACCTGATGCCCGAGCGAAGTGTCGCTGAGAATCTGCTCGTGAGGGCCGGCGGCATCGTCGGTGTTCTCGGCGACGCGACCCTGCTTGGCGCACTGCCAGAGGGCGCGACCTCCAGCCCACAATTGGCGGGTGCTGATGTGGCAATCATCTTCGTCGAGTCGCGAGCTGAATTGCTGGCCAGGTTCGCGAGCGAGTTGCCGTCGCTTGCCTCAACCGGGGCAGTCTGGTTCTGCTACCGAAAAGCGAATGCCGCCGACCTGAACCGCGACACCATCATCCGCGAATCCGGCGCGTTCGGGTGGCGCCCGATCAGCAACATCGCTGTCGATGAAACGTGGTCAGCTGTGCGCGTTCGCGAGTTGCGGCCTGGCGAAGATCCGACGTAGGCAGTTCGCGCGGCCTGCCGTGAAGCGCAACCGGCACTCGATACACTCGACACCGTGACCACCGTCCTCGTTCTCAATGGCCCGAATCTCGGCCGCCTCGGCAGCCGGGAGCCAGATGTGTACGGCAGCGGCACGCTCGACGACCTGAGGGCGAAGCTCGGCGCCGAGGCTCCTCCCGGCCACGCCATTGACCTCCGCCAGACCAACGACGAAGCGGAGTTGATCGGCTGGCTGTACGAGGCAATCGACACCAGCAGCCCGGTCATCCTGAATCCTGCGGCTTTCACGCATTATTCATACGCACTTCGGGATGCTGCCGCCCTCGTTAC
>JAODLU010000095.1 GCA_025464125.1 Microbacteriaceae bacterium
GGTCTTCTGCTCGGGGATGAGGATCGCGTGCGCACCTGCGGCCATGCCAGAGTGCAGGGCGATCCAGCCGACGTGGCGACCCATGACCTCTGCCACCATGCAGCGCCCGTGCGAATCGCCGGTGGTGCGCAGGCGGTCCATTGCCTCGGTGGCGATCTCCACGGCGGTGTCGAAACCGAAGGTGTAGTCCGTGGCTGAAAGATCGTTGTCTACGGTCTTCGGCACGCCCACGATGTTGATGCCGGCATCCGTCAGCCGTTTCGCGGCGGCAAGCGTTCCCTCGCCGCCGATCGCGATCAGGGAGGTGACGCCCAGTTTTTGCATCTGCTCGCGCACGTTGTCTGCGCCGCCCGGATGCTCGAAGGGGTTCGTGCGCGACGTGCCGAGGATGGTGCCGCCGAGCTTGCCGATGCCCTGCACGTCTTTGCGAACGAGAGGAATGGCGTCACCTTCGGAAACCCCGCGCCACCCGTTACGGAACCCGACGAACTCCTGGTTGTAGATGGTGGTGCCCTTGAGCACGGTGCCGCGGATGACAGCGTTCAGGCCGGGGCAGTCGCCACCGCTGGTGAGGATTCCGATGCTCATACGACAATCATGTCGTGTTCTCGTCCGAACAAAAGTTCAGTGTGCGACCACCGGTCTCAGTGCACGACCAGCGGATGTTCGGCACACGCCGCGACCGCCGCGTGCTCGTCGCACACCACGAACAGCCGGCGGCACGAGAGGTCGTGGCAGTTCTCGACCATGCTGCTCGGGGTGCCGCAGAGCGCGCAGGATCCGATGGTTTCGGCCTTCTCGCTGAAGGTCATCGCGCGGCGCTCGTCGAACACGTACAGCGAGCCCTTCCAGAGACCGGAATCGCCGAACGCCTCGCCGTACCTCGCGATGCCACCGTCGAGCTGGTACACCTGCTCGAAGCCGCGGTTCACGAGCAGGCTCGACAACACCTCGCAGCGCACACCGCCGGTGCAGTACGTGACGATCGGCTCGGACTTCAGGTAGTCGTATTTGCCGCTATCGAGCTCGGCCACGAACTCGCGGGTGTTGTCTACGTCTGGCACCACGGCATCCGCGAACCTGCCGATCGCTGCCTCTATGCGGTTTCGGCCGTCGAAGAAGGTGACCTTCCTCTCGGCAACGAGTTCGTGCAGCTGCTCGGGGCTCAGGTGGGTACCGCCGCCAACGACGCCGCCAGTGTCCACGGCGAGCTCGCCTGGTGCGCCGAAGCTCACCAGCTCGTCGCGCACCCGAACGCTCAGGCGGGGAAAGTCGTTGCCCCGGCCTTCGCTCCACTTGAAGTCCATGCCCGCGAACGGGCCGAACTCCCGGGTGCGCCTCGCGTAGGCCTTTACAGCTTTCAGTTCGCCGCCGACCGTGCCATTGATTCCATCCTTCGAGAGGATGAGGCGGCCTGTCACGCCCAGCGAATCGCAGAGTTCGCGCTGCCAGAGCCGCACCGCCTCCGGGTCGGCCAGCGGCGTGAACCGGTAGAACAGCAGGATCTTGGGGATGGCCACGATGCACCATTTTAGGCGCGACGGCTGGGCGGTGCGGGCCTGCCTGTCAGCCCCAGGCAATAGCCTGTGCGGCATGGCGAACGCGGCAAAAGTTGAGGTCGAACCCCTTCACACCGACTACTCGCCGCGGCGCCCGCTCGACCTCGCGATAACCATCGGCCCGCTCTCGCGAGGTCGCGCCGACCCAACGTTCCGGCGGGAGCCTGACGGGTTCTGGCGAACCGTGCCAACCCCAGGCGGCGGCGCCACCCTGCACCTCTCCCAACGTGGCGACGTCGTGCGGGCAACAGCGTGGGGCCCTGGCGCCGAGTGGGCGATCGCCGCCGTGCCGGAGTTGCTGGGTGAGGGCGACGAGTACGGCGACTTCGACGTGTCTGCCAACCCTTTCCTGCACGATGCCATGCACCGGAATCCCGGACTCAGGTTGCTGCGGTCCGGGCTGGTGCTCGAGGCGATGCTCGCCGCGATACTCGAGCAGAAGGTGACCTCGGTCGAGGCGCGACGTTCGTGGAGCTATCTCGTTCGGCGGCACGGGGAGCCAGCCCCTGGCCCGGCGCCCGAGGGCATGCGGGTGTTTCCGGCAGCGTCCGTGTGGAGGCTCGTGCCCTCCTGGGAGTGGCACAGGGCAGGGGTCGACTCGAGTCGGTCACGTGCGGCGATTGCCGCGGCATCCGTCGCCAGTGGGCTGGAACGCACTCTCGCTCTCGGTCGAGGCGGCCCGGAGGTGCAGGCGAAGCTCCGCACAGTTCCGGGCGTCGGAGTCTGGACCGCAGCAGAAACCAGCCAGCGTGCCCACGGCGACGCGGACTCGGTGAGTGTCGGCGACTACCACCTGCCCGCGGTCGTTGGCTGGGCGCTGATCGGCAAACCTGTGGACGACGACGGCATGCTCGAGTTGCTTGCGCCATGGGCGGGCCAGCGGCAGAGGGTGATGCGGCTGATCGGCGCGAGCGGTTTTCGCAAGCCGCGCTTCGGTCCGAGGATGACCATCCAGGACCACCGCAGGCACTGAGCGGGCACTGGGCGGGCGCTGGGCAGCGCGCCAGCTCGGGATAGCCTGTCGTGGTGCATCAGATGTTCCGCGCGCTCAGCGCCTTCCTCCGTCCGCGCCGGTCCGCACTCACTGTGCATGACACGAGCAGCGTGAATTTTCGCACCTGGCCCACTGACATCGACATGTTCGGGCACATGAACAACGGCGTCTACTTCTCGATCCTGGATCACGGCCGCACCGACCTGCTGCTGCGCTCGGGGCTCTGGCAGGCGCTGAAGAAGGCCGACGTGTATCCGGTGGTCGCCACCGAAACGATGACTTTTCGCAAGTCCCTGCTGCCATGGCAGCGTTTTTCGGTTGAAACCCGCGTTGGTGGTTACGACGCGAAGGCCGTCTACATCGAGCATCGTGTGATCTCGAAGGGCGAGATCTACGCGCAGGCTCTCGTGCGCAGCCGCTTCCTGCGGAAGGCCGGCGGCACCGTGAGCATTGCCGAGATGGGTGAACTCACCGGCGTGGACATCACCCAGTCGGTGCCCGAAAAAGCTACCCGCTGGGCCGAAGACTTCGCGCTGCCGTCGACGCGCGAGGCTGCCGTGAGCGACTGGGTTTAGGCCGCTTTCGTCGCCCTCGACATGCGAGCTGCCTGGGTCGCTGCAGAGTTCGTCCGCCCGTCGCGCCACCGCCCCGGATGCGCCCGCAAATGTTCACGGATCAGGAGATCGGCGCGACACGCCGGCCAATCCCGCTGTCGATCGCGGCGAGTCGCCCATCTGTCCTGATCCGTGAACGTGCCGGGGCGCCTGGGGGTGTGAGCGGCCCCGCCCGGAAGCGTCGCGCTGAAGCGTGGGGTGCGGGTGCTTGCGCCGCGAAAGCGGCGTTCCGCCGCTGCCGCGGCATCGGCGCTTAGCCGAACGCACGGCGGGAGCCACCGGCGCACGGCGCGAGCTCCGCCGGGAGCCGCTATACCTCGTCGTCCTCCGGGTGCGACCCGAGTGGACCGCCGCCGAAATCGGCCGCATTTGCCGCATCCGCCGACTGCTTGAGCAGTTCCTCAGCGGTGTCGAGGGCTGCTGCCGCCTCGTCGGGGTCCCCGGCAGACGCGCCGCCCTGGTTCGCGAACTGGTCGAATTCAGCCATGTCCGTCTCCTCCCCGATCGATGCCACATTCAACTGCGAGCCTAGCCAGCGACCGCGCGCCAGGTAAAGAGGCTCTCCGGGTCGTACTGGTTCGCGACCTCGGTGATGCGCGCAAAGGCGGCCGCTGACCACGACTTCGCGTAGTCCTCAGGCGACGGATGCCCGGCAAAATTGATCGTCGTCTCGCTCGAGGTCCACGGCGCGACTGCGGACTCGAGTCCTGCCCAAAACCCCGGGAGCACCCCGGCCGGCATACCCGGCGGAGTTATCGCCACAACGTTCAGTGTGTACTGACCCGCGCGCCCGCCGACTGCGCTGCCGCCGGCGACATCCACCGCAGTCTTCTCGCCGATGTGGCGCAGTTCGGCCGCGACGATTGGCGCTTCGACTGACGGACCGACAACGCTGAGAAAGGCGTCAGAAAGGCCGCCGGCTACGCCGGACAGCTCGAGGCCATTAACCCAGGCCGGCGACGGATCGGTCGGGTCGCTATGGATGGCCGCCATCGCCGTGGTCTTCATCGGGCCGACCATGTCCATCATTGCGGGAGCGAGTGCTCGCAGTGGTGCGGCAAGGCGTGCACCTTCCTCAGCGTCGCCCGGGTATGCAAACCGAAGGCTGAGCAGCGTCTTGCCGCGCAGGGGCTCCGGCACGACGTCTAACGGGGGGAAGCGCATGATCGCTGCCGACGTGGTGACGTCGGCCGGGGCATCCGCCGTCCAGTCGAGCCAGCCGCGCAGCACTGTCTCGATGTTCTCTTTGGAAAACATGATCGAGCCGGCATAGATGTCGGTGAGGGGCACGAGTGCGAAGTCCATCGAGACGACGACACCGAAGCCTGACTTGCCGCCGCGGAGCGCCCAGAACAGGTCGGGGTTCTCGGTCGCGTTAGCGGTGCGGGCAACCCCGTCACCGGTGACGATTCGAAAGCCGCGCACGTAGTCCGAGCTGAAACCGTGGCTGCGGGCGAGAGGGCCGAGGCCGCCACCGAGCGTGTAGCCGACCGCGCCGACGTTAGGCGATGAGCCGGTGATGGCGGTCAGGCCGAGTGCGCCTGCGGCCTCGACAACGACCCCCCAGCGAGTGCCGCCGCCGATTGTGGCCACGGATGCCGCGGTGTCGATGATCACTGAGTTGAGCCGTTTCAGCACGACGAGCACGCCGCCATCGATTGCGCCCTCTGCGCCGTGGCCTGTTGCCTGCAGGTGCACTCGGAGGCCGTTGGCGGCGGCGAAGGCGACTGCCTCGGCGACGTCGGCCTCGCTCGTGACACCGACCGCGACATCCGGCGCGTAGGAAGCGGCGAGGTTGAAGCCCGTGACCTCCTCGGCGAACCCGTCATCGCCTGGGACGAGAACGGGGCCGGTGATGCGGGTTCGAAGTTCGTCGATAGCGGTCATGGGTCACACGCTATCGGCCCCCGGCCCTGGCCCTCAAGCAGAGGCCGGAAGCGGCGGTTCTTCCTCATAGGCAGCGCAGCCGATCGCGTCGACAACCCGTTTGGAGAGGGTGCTGAGCATCTCTGCATCGCCCTCGCCGAGCACGTTGATGAAGTAGCTGCGAATGGCAGCGACGTGCCCGCGCATGCCCTCGAGCACGGCGCGCCGCCCGTCGGCGGTGAGGCCGATCCAGGTTCCCCGAGCATCACTGTCGCACTCGGTGCGAACGACCAGCCCGCGCTTCTCCATGCGGGTCACGAGGTGGGAGACGCGGCTTTTCTCCCACGCGATCTTGCCGGCGATGTCTTTGATGCGAAGCCTGCGACCGGGTGCGTCGCCCAGTGCGATGAGCACCTCCCACTCCGAGGACGAGACGCGCGAGTCCCGCTCCAGCTGCAGGTCAAGGGCACGGTCGAGGGTGCGGCGCATCGTGTAGAACGAGCGCCACAGGTCCACCTCTGCGCTGGTGAGCGCCGCCTGCTCTGCCATGCACCAATTCTACGAGGGCGATGCTGCCGACCGGCCAGAAGTTAGGCTCTTTGCATGCCCCCGACAGCTCCAGGCACGCCCGCGCGACCAGCTCCGCTGACCCAGGAGACCGTTGCGACTGTGAGGCGCTGGCTGGCCGAGAGTGCGGATGTCGCGCCAGACCGCTCGGCAGAGCGACTCGCCGGCCTGCTCAAAGACCCGCGCGGGCTCGCCTTCACTATCGGTTTCGTTGACGGCGTTGTGCGTCCGGAAGACCTGCGCGTCGCCGGCCGCAACCTCGAACGCCTTTCCCGCTCGGTGCCGCGCTTTCTGCCCAGGTACCTGCGGGTGCTCATCCAGCTCGCCGGCGGGTTCGCGCCGATCTTTCCGTGGCCGATCGTTCCGCTCGCGCGGCGGGTGCTGCGCGGCATGGTCGGCCACCTGATTCTCGACGCCCGGCCGAAGTCGCTCGACAAGAGCATTGCCAGGCTGGGGCGGGCGGGCATCCGGCTGAATCTCAACCTGCTCGGCGAGGCGGTGCTCGGCGACGATGAAGCCGATCGTCGGCTGGAGGGCACGCGAGCCCTACTCGAACGGGATGACGTCGACTACGTGTCGATCAAGGTGTCGTCTGTCTCGAGCCAGCTGTCGATGTGGTCGTTCGACGAGGCGGTCGAGCGCGTGGTTGCGCGGCTCACTCCGCTCTATGAGCTTGCGGCTGTGTCGTCGCCGCAGAAATTCATCAACCTCGACATGGAGGAGTTCAAAGACCTCGACCTCACCATGGCGGTGTTCCGAGGGCTGCTCGACCAGCCGCGGCTGAAGAAACTCGAGGCCGGCATCGTGCTGCAGGCCTACCTGCCAGACGCGCTCGCCGCTCTGCAGTCACTCACCGCATGGGCCAGCGCGCGAAGGCGCGACGGCGGTTCGGCAATCAAGGTGCGGGTGGTCAAAGGTGCGAATCTCGCGATGGAGCACGTCGACTCGATCGTGCACGGCTGGCCGCTCGCCACATATTCGACCAAGCGCGAAACCGACGCGAACTACAAGCTGGTGCTCGACTGGGCGTTTACTCCTGAGCACACCGATGCCGTGCGCATCGGTGTCGCTGGCCACAACCTCTTCGACATCGCTCACGCCTGGCTGCTGGCTCGCGAACGTCACGTCGACACGCGCGTCGACTTCGAGATGCTGCTCGGCATGGCCACCGGCCAGGCGGACGCCGTGAAGAAAGACGTCGGCGGCCTTCTGCTCTACACGCCGGTGGTTCGCCCGAGCGACTTCGATTCAGCGATCTCCTACCTGATCCGCCGACTGGAAGAGAATGCCAGCACAGAGAACTTCATGTCAGGGGTCTTCGAACTGGCGAGCAGCCCCGAAGTCTTCCAGCGCGAGCTCACACGGTTCCTCGCGTCGCTCGAAGACACGCCCCTCGGCCATGCGGATGCCGCGGCTCCAGCTTCCCGACGCTCGCAGGATCGCACGCTGCAGCCGCCCGCCTCGCCCATCGCGACGGAACCCGTGCCGTTCGCAAACGAACCGGATACCGACCCCTCCATTGCGGCCAACCGCCGCTGGGGCAGCGCGCTGCTCGGCCGTGTGGCCACATCCTCGTTGGGTGTTGAACGCATCACTGCCGCGAAAGTCACCGACCCCGACGCGCTCGGCACACTGGTTGTCGACGCTGCGAAAGCTGGCGCCGACTGGGGGATGCGTCGCGCAGACACCAGGGCCGCAGTGCTGCACAGCGCGGCCGACGCGCTCGCCGAGCGCCGGTCTGAGCTCATCGAGGTCATGGCCAGCGAGACGGGCAAGACGATCGCCGAAGGAGATGTCGAGGTGAGCGAGGCCATTGACTTCGCGCGCTACTACGCCGAGCAGGCTCGACTCATCGAAACGATCGACAACGCCGACTTCGTAGCGCCGCGGCTCATCGTCGTCACCCCACCGTGGAACTTTCCGGTGGCCATCCCGGCAGGGTCGGTGCTCGCTGCGCTCGCCGCTGGCGCTGCGGTCATCATCAAGCCAGCGCCGCAGGCGAAGCGCAGTGCGGCCGTCATGGTCGACGCTCTCTGGGCCGGCGGAGTGCCGCGTGAGGTTCTCACCCTGGTCGACATCGACGAGGGAGACCTCGGCAAGCAACTCATCACGCATCCATCTGTCGATCGCGTCATTCTCACCGGCGCGTGGGAGACGGCGCAGCTGTTCAGGTCGTGGCGGCCAGACCTGCAGTTGCTGGCCGAGACCAGCGGCAAGAACGCAATCATCGTCACACCGAGTGCCGACCTCGATCTCGCGGTGGCCGATATCGTGCGCAGCGCGTTCGGGCACGCAGGGCAGAAATGCTCAGCGGCGAGCCTGGTGATCCTTGTCGGGTCCGCCGCGGAATCCGAGCGGTTCCGTCGACAGCTTGTCGACTCCGTGTCGACCCTCCGCGTTGGCTACCCGCAGGATGCGACAACGGTGATGGGGCCGATCATCGAGCCTGCGCACGGCAAGCTCGAACGGGCGCTCACCACACTCGACGCTGACGAGACCTGGCTCGTCGAGCCGAAAGCGCTCGACGAATCAGGCACCCTGTGGTCGCCTGGGGTTCGGGACGGCGTGGTCGCCGGCTCCGAATTCCACCTGACCGAATACTTCGGCCCAGTGCTCGGCATCATGCGCGCAGACACCCTCGAAGAAGCCATCGCGCTGCAGAATGCACCGGCGTTCGGGCTCACCGCGGGCATCCATTCCCTGGATGCCGCAGAGATCACCACCTGGCTCGACACCGTAGAGGCGGGCAACCTCTACGTGAACCGGGGCATCACGGGAGCCATCGTTCGCCGCCAGCCTTTCGGCGGGTGGAAACGGTCGACCGTCGGCGCAAGCGCCAAAGCTGGCGGACCCAACTACCTGCTCACCCTTGGCGACTGGGTTCCGCGGTTCGCCTCCCCGGGAACCTCGGTCGTGCTCGAGGGTGCGAGCCCGAAGGTGACAACGCTCGTCGAAGCCGCCCAGCCGGGCATGGAGTTTCTCGAATTCGACCAGGTGCGCTCAGGAGTGCTGAGCGACGAGCACGCGTGGGCAACCGAATACGGAGTCGTGCGCGACGTCTCGCACCTCATGGTGGAACGCAACATTTTGCGCTACCGACCAGTGCCGGTCACGGTGCGGCTCGCGGAAGGTGCGAGCCCGTCCCAGCTCGTGCGGGTGCTCGCCGCCGCGTCGCGTGCTGGCTCGAGGGTCACCATAAGCTCGGCTGTGCCGCTCGTGGCCCGGCTCATCCAGGTGTTCCGCGCCGAGGTACCGCCGCTGTCTGTGCGCGAAGTCATCGTCGAGACGGATTCCGCGTGGCACGCCCGCCTGCAAGCCAGGCGGCCAGGGCAGTTCGGCCGAATCCGCCTGCTCGGGGGCGACGCACACGCGCTCGCGCTCGCCGTAAACGGGGACCCGGATGTCGCGATCTACGCCGGCCCCGTCACCACCTCAGGTCGAATCGAGCTGCTGCCGTTCCTGCACGAGCAGTCCGTCAGCATCACCGCGCACAGGTTCGGCAACCCGGACCCGGTGGCGGCGGCGGTTCTGCCAGTCGGGCTGGTCTAGATCCCGCTCGGCAGCGCGCCCCGCGCAGCGCGGACGGTGCGCCTGCACCCCGTTTCGACCGCTGACTCGACCGAATCGCTCGACCGGCGCGGCGCTCAACTTCAGTAGCGCTGTCCGATCGGTGGTTCGCTGCCGCATTTGCGACCACGGAACACCGATCGAGCCGCGCTTGGTCGCCGGCGCGGCGTGGCGCGCGGTGGCAGCGCTCGGTCGCCTGGCCAACCCAGCCCGGCCCGGCGCGCGGCGGTCAGCGGCGTGGGCACCGGCGTCTCAGCGGCAGCTCCGCGGCGGGAGGCCTAGACGAGATCGGGGTGGTGGAGAGCCGCGACATCCGGATGCGCGCGCAGCCTGCTCTTCAGCACGTTCTCGCCATACGTCATGTAGATCGGGTTTGCGGGGTCGACCGTGATGCCGGTCGCCTCTGCGGCGAGCTCGGATGGGAGGTCGAGCACGGGTACTGCGGCATCGAGCGCGGGGTTGAAGAAGAACGGAATCGAGATGCGGTCGGTGCCGATGAGCGGCGAGATCACGCGGTGCACGGTCGCCTTGAGGTAGCCGTTGGTCGCGACTTCGAGCAGTTCGCCGATGTTGACGACGAAGGCGCCGGGAATGGGGGGAGCGTCGATCCACTCGTCACCGTTCTGCACCTGCACCTGCAGCCCGCCCTTGCCCGGTTCGACGAAGAGCAGGGTGAGCACGCCGGAATCTTTGTGCGCGCCGACGCCCTGCCTCGGGGTCGGGTCTGACTTGCCCGGGTAGCGCACGATCTTGATCAGCGTCGACGGGTTGTCGGCAAAACCTGCGTCGAAGACGAGGGCGTCGGCCCCAAGGGACAGCGCCCACTGCTGCATGAGCCGCAGGCCCAGTTCAGAGAGCTCGTCGTGCCACCGGTTCACAACGGTTTTGAGTTCGGGCAGGGCCTCTGGCCACTGGTTCGGGCCCTCGAGCCGCCAGTAGTCGGCAACTCCTGGCTTGATCTCAACCGCCGGGCGTTCTGCGCCGATGTCGATCTGCTCCCGCCAGTCGACCTTGCCCTGGGTGAGCTCCCCGCCAACCCGCGTGTAGCCGCGGAATTGCGGGCTCTTCACGTTCTCGACCGCCATCTTGTCTGCCTCTGGCAGGTCGAAGAATGCACGCGCGGTTCGGATGACCGACTCCTGCAACTCCTCACTCACGCCGTGGCCCACCAGGTAGAAAAAGCCGAAGTCGTGGGTTGCCTGGCGCAGGTCCGCACGGAAGGCGGCTGCCTCCTCCTCACCAGCGTCGAGGCGGGACATGTCGAGAATGGGGAGCGTTGTCGCGGTGGCGGTCATACAACCATTTTGCCTCGCCCCGTCGCGGCCGGGGACCGTATTACAGGTTCAGTGGGGCAAGTTCAGTGCGGCGACTTGAGCGCGGCGGTCACGAGGGCCAGCGCCTCCGCGGCCGGGATGCCCAGCTGGGCGATCGTGTCAGCGTAGTTGCGCGCGGCGTCCTGTGCTCGCTGGTGCAACAGGTCGCCTGTGGCCTTCACGACGGAGCCGTTGCGGCCGCGGGTCTCGATCATGCCGTCGAGCTCGAGCTCGCGATATGCGCGCGCAACTGTATTCGCTGCAAGGCCGAGCTGCTCGGCGAGGGCGCGCACGGACGGCAGCCGCGCCCCTGCGGCAAGCTGTCCGCCGTTGACCCGGTCGATGAGCTGGCGCTTCACCTGCTCATACGGGGCGACGGCGGATTGCGCATCGATGGTGATCTGCATGTCCCCTCCTGTTCGGACCATATCAACGCGAGCGGGTCGCCCGTCAGATACATGCAGCGCGCGTTGGCGCGCCGAGCGAGGGCGC